>CAZETL010000010.1:2861-19759 GCA_964515255.1 uncultured Bdellovibrionales bacterium
CTTATCGACGATATTCCTTGACCCGATAAGCGCCAGTAATCAGTCGCCACTTCGTCTTGAAAAGATCAATAAGAACCTGAATAAATCCATTTGGACCGAAAAGACCTCCAACCGTCGATCCTTCCTCATTGAGCCAACGGACCGGAAGTTGCTTCACTCGAAAGCCAAGCCGATGAGCAAGCGCTATAAGTTCAAAATCAAAACCGAACCGATCAACCACCATGCGACTTGCAATCGCCTGCGCTGCTTCATCGGTCAATACCTTGAAGCCACACTGGGTATCAGGATACGACCACAGCCCGAGAACGATCCGAATTGCCCAATTTCCCATATCCCCCATGACTTCACGATACCGAGGCTGATGAACCTGAATAAACGACCCCTCTATATCACGAGACCCGATTACGACATCATTCCCCTCCTCCAAAGCAGGAAGGAACGTCTCCAGATGGGAGACAGATGTAGAGCCATCGGCATCCATAAAGAGACGGTACTTTCCCTTCGCCTCAAGCAATCCCTGTCGAACCACAAACCCCTTCCCATGATTCTCCGGATTATCAATAACGCGAATGCGATCCATCTGCAAAGCGTAATTCCGCGCGACTTCCGCCGTTTTATCAGGGGAACCATCCACAACAACAAGGATCTCATACGAGATATCTTTCTGCTGACAATATTTTCCAATTTCCAAAAGAGTGGTGCCAATTCGTTCTCCCTCCTTATAGGCAGGAATGATGACCGAAATAAGAGGCTGAGATTCCATATAGAGAAAAGATCCGAGATTATACCCGACACTCCCAGAATATCATACTTTTCCCTGCCTTGCGAGAAAGTCCCCGAGAATAATTCGAGCCGCTTCTTGATCGTCAAGCGCGTCGAGATCCCGCCGGACACCCTTTTCAAGGAGAGCCATGCGAGCAAGTTTTGTTGTAAACATTTCGTCCTGATAGTAAATCTGCACCCGGAAACGCTTCGTGAGAACTAAACCAAGCTCCTCGCCACCATATACGACGCGCTCGCGATTCACATGAGACGGTATCCCGATCACGATAACACGAACATTTCGATCCCCTATGATCCGAGCAAGCGACTCCAGGAGATATCTATCGTTTTGAAGAGTGACAAGTGCCATCGACACCAAAGTTTCCGAATCAGCCAAGGCAATGCCCACCTTTCTCTCTCCCCAATCTATTCCAAGATACGAAAAAGTGTCCATAACAAACAATGTCATTGTGAAGCGAAGAGAGTTGCAAACGATTGACTCAAGTGGGTCTCCAAGAAACGAGGAATTCCACAAATCCGATTCTACTCATGCATGCTAGATCTCGTCACTATCTCGATGCCATCATCGGTAATGATCACGGTGTCTTCAAAATGCGCGCTCAAACTTCCATCTTCCGTAGTGAAAACCCATCCATCCTTCCCGATTCGTACCGCATATCCGCCAGCATTCACCATGGGTTCAAGCGCCACAGCCATTCCAGACTGGAATACCTCATCCTGCATCCCGGGAAATATGTAATTCGGGATTTGGGGCGGCTCATGCAAATCGAAGCCGACTCCGTGACCAACTAGGTCCCGGACAACAGCAAACCCACACGATTCGACGTAGCTTTGGATCTCTCGACCATAATCCGACAGCCGAGCACCGACACGAATGCGTGAAATACCTCGAAGAAGTGCCTGTTCTGTTGCCCGCGAAAGTCGCAGCGCATCATCGTTTGCCACTCCAACGGGAAAAGTTCGCGCCATATCCGTTACCATTCCATGAAACCGAAGCCCCATATCAACCTTCACTAAATCTCCGCTAGAGACCTTGCAGCTACGTTTCGGGATTCCATGCACCACTTCATCATTTAGAGAGACACAAATCGACGCGGGGAACGGCCTTCCGTATTCGCGACCATACCCCTTAAATACTAGTTGCCCGCCAAGAGACAGGATCTCTTTCTCAGCAATTCGATTGAGTTCCTCCGTCGAGACGCCCGGAACGATAGCCGACCCGACAATATCCATAACTCTCTCAAGTCGCTTCCCGCTCTCGCGAAGCGCATCAAGTTGTTCTTTATTCTTTAATCGCATAGAGAAACCACGGAAAAATTTCCTTGATTCATGAGGATTTCGTCATCACAAAGTTCGTCAATATCGCCGACTTCAAAATCCAAGTCCTTTGCAGATATCCCTGAAGATTTGTCCGGAGTCCTTGAGACCATCCACCTCCAGAAGAACTCCTCGTTGGCGGTAATGATCGACCACAGGCGCGGTATTTTCGAGAAATACCTGGTAACGTTTCCGAATGCCCTCCTCAGTATCATCCAATCTACGTGAGAGATGAGAACCACAATTGGGACATGCTGGGTTCTCTGGAGAAAAATCTGCGCCAGCAACAAGAGACCGTTTACAAGAAGCGCAATGCCATCTCCGAGAGATCCTCTCTATAGATTCCCTTTCAGGAAGAACGATCGACACAACCCAATCAACTTTCCTATTAAATGCCCGGAGCACCGCCTCGATAATCCGCACCTGTGCCGCACGTCTCGGAGCACCATCCAGCACGACAAGATCGCGGGTATCTACAGAAGACAATGCTTTCGAAAGTACCCGTTCCACAATTCGATCCGGAACAAGTCCCATCCGGTTATTCATAACATCGGAAATCTCCACTCCGAGAGGCGATCCTGTTTCAGCCTCTTTTCTCAAGGCAAATCCAACGTCGACATGAATTGCATTCTGCTGAGCCACGAGAAGCCCTGCTTGCGTACTCTTGCCACTCCCGGGCGGTCCCACAAGGATAAGCGTCGTTGGTTTTTCCATAGCTGCAGAGCCAAATAGCGATACACCGTATACGGTATCGCATTTCAAAGAAAGAAGGAAGGGCGGAAGTAGCGCATCCCCCCCTGCAATTGCGACAATATTTCCAAAACGATCAGAATCCCTCGTAACTCCTCATGGCAAGCTGGCTCTGCACATGCTTTACCATCTCCAAAACCACGGAAACAACAATGAGAATGCTAATTCCCCCAATTGTAAGCGATTGAACACCGGTAATGCCCTGTACGACAATAGGGAGCACAGCAACCGTACCAAGGAAGAAAGCTCCCACCAAAGTCACATGACCAAGTACACTGGAGAGATATTCAACCGTCGGTGTTCCTGGTCGAATGCCCGGGATATACCCCCCTTGTTTTTGCAAATTTTCAGCAATTTTCGTAGGGTCAAAAATAACCGCAGTATAAAAATAGGTGAAAAGTACCACTAAAGCAAAATAGAAGGCCCCGTGAAACCAGGAATTCTGAAAGAGATAATATACTTTCGTAGCAATAGACACGACTGATGGATTTCCTGCTGTCTGCATAAGGTATCCGGAAATAACTGTCGGAAGCACTACCAGGGAAACTGAAAAGATAATGGGAACGACTCCCGCCTGATTCACTCGGAGAGGAAGATGCGTCGACGTACCAGCAGCAGAAAGTCCACCGCGAATTCTCTTTGCATACGAGATCGGAATTATCCGTTGAGCTTCATTTACAAAAACAACTCCTGCAACCATAAGGAGAGCCACTGCGGCAAAGACGAGCGCATTGAAGAAATCATCGGGGTTTTGCCCAATGGTATCAAGAAACCGAAACACTACGCCTGGAATTCCAGCCATAATTCCGGCAAATATCATAATGGACACGCCATTTCCGAAACCCTTTTCAGTAATGAGCTCTCCAAACCACATGAGAAGCATCGTCCCCGCGGTTGCAACGATAACCATCGAGACCGTATCGAATGTTGAAAGAGTGTCCCCAAGTACGCCTTGAGACCTCAAAAGAGCTATCATGCTAAATGTCTGAATTACGGCAAGCGGAATGGTAAGCCAGCGCGTAATCATATTGAACTTCTGGCGGCCAATTTCCCCTTCTTCTTTATACATTTGCTCCACGCGAGGAATCACCGTGGTCATAAGCTGCATGATGATTGAGGCCGTAATGTACGGTGCAACTCCAAGAAGAACAATAGACACATTGCCAAGCCCTCCGCCAGCGAACACATTGAGAAGCCCCCAAAACTGATTTTCGTCAAAAAAACGCTGGAGTCGAAATACATCAACACCAGGAAGAGGAATGACAGCCGCAAGTCGGTATGCAACAAGCATTCCAAATATAAAGAGCAGCTTATTTCGAATCTCCTTCTCTGAAAAAATCCGAGCAAACGTTGCGTACATAGAAAAAGGCTCGACAACAACCAATTGCCACAAAAAAGCTCCATCCAACTTTTCACAGAAGACCTCCTAGCTCTCTTTCTTCTCAACTCTGACATTCTTCCCATTGGAAGCATTCTCTTCGATAAACTTCCGAACGCCTTCGGACATTGAGAGCTCCGGATCAAAAGAAACCTGAAGATCTGCCGCAATAGACCCAATAACTTTCACGCCAAGGAGGGATTCCTCCAACGATACAAGATTTTTTTCAATAAGCGCCTTCAGCGAAACGGTTTCACCGGCTGAAAATCTCTGCGCGATGTCAGAAAGCTTTACAAACGGCCTCTTTTGATGAGGCGATTTGAAACCGCGAACTTTTTTGAGTCGTTCAACGAGAGATGAGCGACCACCTTCGAATAGAGGGTTGACATGGGCTCCAGACCGAGCCTTTTGGCCCTTATTGCCGCGACCGGAATAGGTTCCCCTCTTTCCTCCGCGACCAATCCTCTTTTTTCTTTTTTGCGCAAAAATGTGAATATCGTGAATCTGCATACATTCATCTTAACTCTCAAAATGTTCAAACATTTATCCCGGAAGGAATTCCTTCAGCTGAAGCCATAAGTTCCCGATCAACCGAAGGGCTCACTGACATCAGATTACGAGTCCGAATACTCGAAAGCGCAGAAATCGTCGCACGAGCCACATTTAAAGGATTTGATGCGCCAAGGGATTTCGACACAACATCCTTAATGCCAGCAAGATCCATAACGGCGCGAACCGCACCTCCGGCAATAATCCCTTGGCCAGATATTCCTGGCTTGAGAAGCACGACCGCACTCCCATTCTTTTTTCGAACATCATGAGGGATAGTCGATCCTTGCAGTGTCACAGAGACCAAATTTCGCTTAGCGTCATTAAAAGACTTCTGAATAGCATCCGAGACGTCTGCTCCCTTTGCAACGCCAACTCCAACCTTTCCTTTCCGATTTCCAATGACCAGTGTCGCACGGAAACGAAAGCGTCTTCCTCCCTTCACAACTCGCGTGACACGAGCAAGGTTCAAGAGTTTCTGTTCATACTCAGGCTTCTCTCGACGTTTCGGTTTTCTTGGCTGCTTTGACATAAAATCATGAAAGTAAAAAGATCTCCAAGAGATGCTAGAAAATCAAACCACCACCTCGAGCTCCCTCCGCAACCGCTCTCACTCGACCATGATAACGGTACCCGTTACGATCAAAAATAGCTTTCGAAAACCCTTGAGAAAGACACTTCTCAGCAATCAACTCTCCCACCTTGTGAGCATTTTCAATGGTATTCTTTACAGTCTTTCCTTTCGTCTTGCCACGAGAAATATCTCTAAGAGAGGCTGATGCGACCGTCCGACCAGAAATATCGTCAATCGCTTGAACCGAGAGAGAACAAAGGCTACGAAACACAGAAAGTCGGGGACAATCCGAAGTCCCAGAGACGCAGGCTCGAACCCGTCTCTTCCGAAAACCTCTTCCTTGTTTTTGATGAGAAACTGACATAATCCCAGAAAGTTAAGACGCTTCGGATATCTAAAATTCTATTACGCTGCCGATTTCTTTCCCTCTTTCTTTTGAACCACTTCCCCAACATAACGGAAACCCTTTCCCTTATAAGGTTCGACTGGCTTTAATTTTCTCATCTCCGCAGAGAACTGCCCAACTCGTTGCTTGTCTATACCGGAAACAGTAAGTACATTGTTCTCAATCTTCACTTCGATTCCTTCTGGAATTACCACCTCGACAGGATGAGAAAATCCCAGCGCCAACACGATTTTTTTTCCTTGGATAGCCATCCGATAACCAACCCCATTCAATTCGAGTTGCTTAGAAAATCCAGACGTAACCCCGGTAATCATATTTTCTATCAGCCGAGTCGTCGTTCCCCATAGCGCTGGAGCCATTTTCGACTTTCCAGACTTTAAAACCTGAACCATTCCATCGGAAACCTCCAAAGAGACTTCGTAGTGATGAGCAAGAGAGAGTGTCCCTTTTGGACCCTTTACGGTCAAGAGGTTTCCGGAAAGAGAAACTCCTGCTCCACTTGGAATAATCACTGGTTGTTTTCCAATTCTGCTCATAAATCTTATAATCACCAAACCTCGCAGATATATTCGCCACCAAGTCCAGAATGATATGCCTCCGCGCCAGTCATTACACCTTTTGGCGTTGAAATAATGGCTATACCAAATCCGTTCTTCACTTTCCGAATATCTTCTCGATGGATATAAGCTCGCTGTCCTGATCGACTTACCCTTTTGATTTCGCGAATAGCTGGGTCAAGCTCAGTAGGAGAAACTCTATGATATCTAAGCTGTATGTGAATCTGAGCCACTCCCGTCATTGCAGTAGGGATAATCTCAACCCTCTCAACAAACCCCTTTCGCTCGAGAATACGAGCGATAGCAATTTTCAAGCGCGAAGAAGGAATCGTGACCGATTGATGACCGGCACGCTGGGCATTTCTAATACTCGTTAACATGTTTGCAATATGGTCCATAGTAAGGAAAGCGTTTGCAAGATTGAACTACCACGAAGACTTCCGCACGCCAGGGATCTCCCCCCGGCTTGCCAGCTCTCGAAAACAAATTCGACAAATGTCAAACTTCCGCAAATATCCTCTCTTTCGACCGCAGCGCCAACAACGTCGAACGATTCGGGTTGAAAATTTCGGTTTTTTCTTCGCACGAGCTTCAACGGATGTCTTTGCCATAAAATATCGATCGATTAGTTCTCTCTGAGCGGGAAACCGAGGAGTCTAGCAAGGAGCAATCCGCTTGATTGATTATTTGCTGTCGTCACTACGGTTACTTGCAAACCAAACGGCGTCTGAATCTTCTCTGGGACAATTTCCGGAAAAACACTGTGTTCACGGATACCAACATTGATATGCCCCTGAAGATCAACGATAGACGTTGGAAGCCCCTGAAAATCTCTAATTCTCGGGAAAGCGGCCTTTACAAGACGATCCAGAAAGTCCCACATCCGCTTTCCTCTTAAAGTTACCATGGCACCAACCGCAAGACCATCACGAATCTTGAACCCAGCAATGGCCTTCTTTGCCTTTGTTGTAACCGGCTTTTGCCCAGTAATTTCAGCGAGAGATTTCAGAATTTCGTCAACCTTAGAATCTTCCTTCAAAAATTTTCCCATTCCAACATTCACTACAACCTTGGAAATACGTGGAATCGCATACATATTTTCCACTCCAACCATCTCAAAGAGAGCCGGGATGGCTTTCGTCCTATAAAGATCCTTAAGAGAAATGTTTACATCAATTCGTTCCATACAATCGCCTTTCATGAAATAACTTTTCCAGCTTTCTTGCTCACTCGAACCCTTTCGTTCCCCTCGCGTCGAAATCCAATGCGCGTAAGCTTTCCTGAATGCGGACAAACAAGCATGGCTTTCCCAGCAAAAAAAGACGCCGGAAACTCAACCCTTTGTCCCTTTTCCCCTTCCTTCCGAGAACGAATATGCTTCTTTCGAATATTTATCCCTTCGACACTTATCTGACCACTCGTCGGAAAAATACGGATCACGGAACCCCGTTTCCCTTTATCCTTTCCAGAAATCATTTCGATTTGGTCACCCTTCTTGAATTTCATAGAGATCTCAAATTCCAAATATCTAAAGCACCTCAGGAGCAAGCGAGACTATCTTCGAAAAGCCCCTATCACGAACCTCCCGAGCAATAGGACCAAAAACTCGAGTTCCCTTCGGATCCTTCCCCTCTAAAATAACTGCTGCATTTTCGTCGAATCGGATGTAAGAATTATCTTTTCTACGAAACGCCTCCTTCTGGCGAACAATCACCGCCTTGACCTTGTCACCCTTCTTCACAGAACCCCTTGGCTGAGCAGATTTCACAGAAGCAACAATAATATCTCCCAAGGCTGCATACCGGCGGCGACTTCCCCCGAGAACCTTAAAGCACTCGATGATATTTGCGCCAGTATTATCCGCTACTTTAAGTTGTGTTTCCGCTTGAATCATAAGTATACGGCAACAGAGAGAGAACGAACTAATCCATCACTACGCAGTGCCTCTTATGTCGACTTACCGGCGGACACTCATGGAAGCCAACCTCATCACCGGATCGGAATCGATTGTCCGGATCATGAACTTGGTAGTGCTTAGTGGAACGATACTTCTTCTTGTATTTCGGATGTGTTTTTAATGTTTCAACAGAAACCACGATCGTCTTATCAGTCGACTTCTTCACGACAACACCTCTGAATATTGGCGCCTTGGAAATTTTAGCCGATAGTTTATCAGAAACGCGTGGAGTCATAACAAAAAATAAACAGTTTCACTTTATTCCTTTACTAACATTGCAAATCATTACGCTCCCGAAGAATCGTCAATACCCTCGCTACATCCCTTCGAACATGACTATACTCCTGATGGTTCTTCGTCTCCCGTTCAGCAATGCCAAACCTAAGCGCACGCAACGACTCTCGGTACTGAGAGAGTAGACCTTGCAGTTCGGTGCTATTCTTTTCTCGGATATCTTGTATACGCATAGATTTCGATGATACCTCGTTTCTCAGAAAAAATCAAGGGTCACGCCTCTTCTCGAAATATAAACTTCGTCTTTACTGAAAGCTTATACGCGGCCAACTTCATAGCCTTCTCCGCTATTTCCCGAGATACTCCATCCATTTCAAATAGAATACGCCCAGAAAAGATCTTGGCCACAAAATGATCTACTGCTCCCTTTCCCTTTCCCATGGGAGTTTCGTTGCCCTTCTTCGTCATTGGCTTATCGGGAAATATGCGAATCCAGACCTTGCCGCCACGCGCAATATACCGAGTCATAGCTCGTCTTGCAGCTTCAATCTGCCGAGCTGAGATGAGTCCCGCTTCCGTGGCCCTGAGCCCGTAGCCTCCAAAACTCAATGTATTCCCAGAATAACAAACTCCCTCGACTTTTCCGCCGCGATGAATTTTCCGGTGTTTTACCTTCTTTGGCATCAACATAGAAATCTTCGTCTCCGAATAAAATCAGAAATTACTCACCAAACTTCTCCCCGCGGTACAACCACACCTTTACCCCTATTGCACCATACGTCGTCCGAGCGGTAGTTCGAGCAAAATCAATATCAGCTCGGAGAGTATGCAGGGGCAGTGTTCCTCGAGATAGCCATTCGCGCCGAGACATGTCGGAACCTCCAAGTCGACCAGAAACCTCAACTTTCACCCCTTTAATGGATCTATTCTTCTCAACCTGATCCAGAGTAGACTTAAGAATTCGACGAAATGGAAGACGTCGTTCCAACTGTTCTGCCATTTGTCCGGCAACTAGGAAAGCATTCTCCTCAAAATGTTTTACTTCTTGGATATCTACTTTCAAATCAATTCGACGCCCCCGAAAAAATCGACGCTTTATTGATCGAGTGAGATCTTCAACTCCCGAACCACCGCGGCCAATAAGAACGCCTGGCCGGGATGTTCCAAGAACTAATCTCATCGATCCAGCAGATCGCTCTATTTCAACGAAAGCAATCGCAGCGGCTTTCCACTTTAAGAGGATGAATTCGCGAATCAACACATCTTCCTGCAAATTCTTCCTATAGAGTCGCCCACCAAACCATCTCGACTTCCACGAAGTCGTGATTCCGATTCTCATGCCAATTGGATTTGCCTTGTGTCCCATAAAAGAAAGCGTGCTCTACAAGAAAAATTACACAGATTTTCGATGAAACGCGGAACGAGCTGCTCGAACAGAAGCTCCTCTCTTTGCAGTAACAGAAGACAATCGATCAGAACCTTTCGAGAGAGTCCCCTGAGATGTTTTCAATTTTCGATTTACTGATAAGGGTTGATCCGATGTTGAAACAGAGTGGGAAGACTTTACTGATGGATCAACTTCCCGGAGAGTTAGCCTAACTTCTGACATTCTTTTCCAGATTGGTGTCGCTCTACCTTGTGCCCGAGGAAGCCATCGTTTAAGCTTTTTTCCCTCGTTCACAAGAACTTTATCAACAATCAAGTTCTCACGAACGGACTGGTAGTTATTTTCTGCATTTGAGACGGCGCTCCGAAGAAGTTTACGAAGAGGATGTGCGGCACGACGCAACTCGCAATCAAGCTGAACATCCGCTTGTCGCACAGAAAGACCCTTCAACATCGCCGCAACAACGCGTACTTTTCGCGGAGAGATACGGAGATTTCCAAGATGAGCTTGAATATTCATAAATAGAATCGCTTCTCTTATCATTTCTTCTTACCCCCAGATGAAGCACTCGCTTTTGTAGCCTTTACGGTTTCAACCTCTTTTTGTTTGGCAGCAGCTTCAATTTCCTTCTGCATTTTTCCTCCGTGCCGAAGGAATTTCCGGGTTGGAGAGAATTCTCCAAGGCGGTGGCCAACCATATCTTCAGTCACAAAGACCTGGACAAATTCTCGACCATTATGGACTCCAAAAGTCACACCGATCATCTCTGGTGTAATTGTGCAAGCGCGAGACCAAGTCTTGATCGCGCCTTTGTCACTTGGCTTACGATTCCTTACTTTCGCAAGAACTCGCTCGTCAATATAGGGACCCTTCCGGAGACTTCGAGACATAGAGATATCGTAGAGAGATACTTGGAGATAAAATTTTCAACAACCTTCTGCCACTGCACACACTCAAGAAAGTTATCGAGTAAAAAGGTGTTATTTCTTTACTCTTCGTCGGATAATATACTGATTCGTCCACTTCTTTCGCCGTCTTGTCTTCTTTCCAAGAGCAGGCTTTCCCCAGGGAGTCTTTGGGTGCATACCAAGCGGCTGACGCCCCTCCCCTCCACCATGGGGATGGTCCACGGGGTTCATCGCTGTTCCGCGAACTGCTGGCCTGCGCCCCTTCCAACGACTCCGCCCTGCTTTTCCAATTCGCTCAGCTCCATGCTCAAAATTACTTACCTCGCCAACAGTAGCATAGCATTCCCCAAAAATCAACCTGATTTCCCCAGAGGAGAGCCTCACTTGTGCCTTCTGTCCATCAAGAGACATAAGCGTCGCCCGAGATCCAGCACTTCTCACAATCTGACCACCCTTTCCCGGGAAAAGTTCAAGATTCGAAATAAGGGTTCCGACAGGGATTTTCCGAATTGGCAGGCGATTTCCAAGCGCAACTGGAGCCTCTGGTCCCGCATGAATTTTTTGCCCAACCGAAACCCCTGCCGAGGCAAGAATATAAGATTTTACCCCATTTTCATACTGAAGAAGAGCGATCAAAGAAGAACGGTTTGGATCCTTTTCAAGAGAGATAACGGTTGCCGGAACGCCAAAGTATGCCCGTTGGGAAAAGTCGACAATTCGATACATCCGCTTGTGTCTGCCGCCCTTGTGCCGAACAGATATTTTTCCACTCGCTCGTCCAGACTTCTTCGGAAGTGGCTTCATGAGAGACTTTTCCGGACGCAGTGAACCACGCGAGACACCATCCGGTCTCACAAGGGACATATTTCGCCGACCTGCTGTATTTTTCCGATAAACGTGAATCGACATATCGAGAAAATTAGACCCCCTTAAAGAGTTCGATACTCTCGCCCTTCTTGAGAGTGACAACTGCTTTCTTGATTGGAGATTTCCATCCAACAATTCTACCGAATACCCTACGTTTCCTTGGTATGCAAATCATGCGCACGCCAACAACAGTCACTCCATAGAGACTCTCAACCGCAGCACGAACAGACCCTTTCGTTGCAGATAAAGCGACTTCAAAAACATACTTTCCTAAAGAAAGTGCCGCATGCGATTTCTCGGTCATGCGCGGACGAAGAAGAGTCCGAAACGCCGAAGCCGAAAGAGACGATTTTTTTTCGGATTTCTGAGTCATACAGTATTATTTCTTCTTCACTAGAAAGGATCTTTCCGCACGCTGAGAGAGCACCGCAATCGACGATCGACTCATCAGGATATATCGATGATCTAAAATATCCTTTGTATTAAGCGTATGAATCGGTCGAGGCAGAAGTCTAGAAATATTCCGGCCTATCTTTTCAATCTCTCGTTCCTCAGGAAGAAATCCGAGAACTACGCTTTTTTCCAACACATTCAACCCATTCAATAGCTGGGCTAAAGATTTTGTCTTCAATTCTAAAGAGTCAAGCGAATCAACAACTAGCAGCTCTTTATCTCGAACTTTTCCACTAATAGCAATGAAAAACGCTTTTTGCCCCGCCTTTCTGTTCATTTTCTTTGAAAAATTTTGATCTCTTTTTGGACCAAACACAACACCGCCCTTTCTCCAAAGAGGGCTTCGGACACTCCCTGCTCGTGCACGTCCGGTATGTTTCTGTTTCCACGGCTTCTTTCCAGAACCAGCACGCTCACCGCGACCTTTCGTATGCGCGATAGCAATCCGTTCATTAGCAGAAATCGCCGAATAAGCCTCTTTCAAAAGAGCTCCGTTCTCTGGTAGCGAAAAGAATCGATCGTCAAGGTTAATCGACTCCAACTCTTTTCCTTCAACATTGAAAACCTGTACCTTTGCCATACAAAAGCTTATGCGAGACAAATCTCAACAACTCCGCCAGGAACACCGGGGACTGCGCCACGAACTCCAAGAATTCGCTTCTCCGAATCCACATATTCGACGCGAAGATTTCTCGACGT
Organism: uncultured Bdellovibrionales bacterium; assembly: GCA_964515255.1. Taxonomy (GTDB): domain Bacteria; phylum Patescibacteriota; class Minisyncoccia; order Moranbacterales; family UBA1568. The sequence goes on from CAZETL010000010.1 coordinate 15,681, forward strand.
CGACCGAACTCCGCCCATTCGACCCGCCATACGCATTCCTTTTGTTACATGCTGCGGAAATGTCGCGCCAATAGAACCTGGTGCACGAAGATCATGTTTATGTCCATGCGTTTTTGGGGCACCTTTAAAGCCATGCCGCTTCACAACACCCTGGAAACCCTTTGCTTTGGTCACTCCGGAAACTCGGACACGATCCCCAACGGAGAACACTTCAATGGAAAGTTTTGATCCAAGGGGAAAAGTGTTCACTACATTCCTTACCTCATCCAAAGAAAGATGCTTATCCAGACGAAACTCCCGAAAGATTGACCGCCGCTTCGTCTTTGACGTTTCCACTTGGAGAGCCGAGTAGCCATCGCGATCTGCGGAACGAATAAGCGACACGGTATTTGTATCACATTCAATCAAAGTAATATTCCTGGCGCCCCTATCTGCGTCCTGAATCGTCGTCATCCCGAGTTTTTTCCCAAGTAGAAATTTCATAATCCTAGCTACAAACAAAAAGACTGACCACTGGTCAGACCCGAGAAGAAAACTAGTGTTTTCTTGCAAGGCCCCGACAGTATCCTTCTCTCCACCCGAGATAGCCGCTAAGAGTTGGACTTGAACGAGCTTCTATTTTTCCACTCTCCAACAAAACGCTACATTTTGATCTCAATATCTACCCCGGCCGGAAGGTCGAGATTCGTCAATTGATCAATAGTTTTTGCCGTTGGTTCAAGGATATCAACTACTCTTTTATGAACTCTCATCTCGTATTGATCGCGTGCATTCTTATGCACGAACGAGGAGCGGTTCACGGTCACCCGATGAGTTTCTGTCGGAAGCGGAACCGGACCAGTAACACGAGCACCGGTGCGTTCTGCCGTCTCCACAATCTTACGAGCAGTTTGATCAATCACTTTGTGATCATATGCCTTGATGCGAATCCGGACTCGATTTTCCGAGTTTGCTTTCTCAGACCTCTTCATGTGAATGACAACGAAATTATCGGTTCCAACAAACAGACGACTCAACGCCTATCTGGGGAACAAGGGTGATCCGAAGCATTTCGGATCACTATCTTCCTCAGAATCACTTGATAATCTTTGTGGCGACACCAGCACCAACGGTCCGTCCACCTTCTCGAATCGCGAAACGCATTCCCTCTTCCATGGCAACAGGAACGATCAACGATACCACAAGCTTCACCGTGTCACCCGGCATGACCATTTCGGTTCCTTCAGGAAGAGTGACATCGCCAGTAACATCAGTTGTACGAATATAGAATTGCGGTTTGTACCCCTTGAAGAAGGGAGTATGCCGCCCACCCTCTTCCTTAGTTAGAACATACACCTCACCCTCAAATTCAGTGTGGGGCGTTATAGATCCCGGCTTCGCAAGAACCTGACCACGCTCCACATCTTCTTTCTTCACACCACGAAGAAGGAGTCCAGCATTATCCCCAGCCTCCCCCTGATTAAGAGACTTGTTAAACATCTCAATGCCAGTCACCACAGTCTTTGAGGTTGGCCGAATACCAACGATTTCGACTTCCTCATTCAATTTTACCGAACCCCGCTCGATGCGACCAGTAACCACTGTTCCACGACCCTCAATTGAGAAAATATCCTCAATCGGCATAAGAAAAGACTTCTCGGTATCACGGACAGGTTGCGGAATCTTAACGTCGAGAGCCGCCATGAGATCAAGAATTGGCTTTGCGTCAGCCTCATCAGCAGATTTCGATTCAAGCGCCTTCAACGCGCTCCCTCGAATAATGGCTGCATTGTCGCCATCGAATTCATATTTCGAAAGAAGTTCGCGAACTTCTGCTTCAACAAGATCAACGAGCTCAGGATCGTCCACCATATCCACCTTGTTGAGAAACACAACAATCGCCGGAACACCCACTTGACGAGCAAGGAGGATATGCTCCCGCGTCTGCGGCATAGGGCCATCAGTCGCGGACACCACCAGCACCGCGCCATCCATTTGCGCAGCCCCAGTTATCATGTTTTTGATATAGTCGGCGTGTCCCGGACAGTCAACATGCGCATAGTGACGCGCTTCGGATTCATACTCGCAATGCGACGTGGCAATAGTGATTCCACGAGCTTTTTCCTCCGGAGCCTTGTCAATCTCATCAACATTTTTCGCCTTCGCAAGACCCTTCATGCTCAGCACGTGCAGAATGGCTGCAGTAAGAGTCGTCTTGCCATGATCGACATGACCGATAGTTCCAACGTTTACATGCGGCTTATCCCGCTTGAATTGCTCCGCCATATGCGTGTAGCGAGGAGTCTTTATCCTTTAAGGAAATATGGATTTCCTCCCTTAAAGACTCTCTCAAGCTTTCCGTTTAACGATTTATGAGGCCTACTTTGATGACCTCTTTTTATTTACTTAGAAAATCCCAACTCACAAGTCCTTCAAAAAAGCAATTCGACTTCCCACAGGGATATCCTTCAGAATCTCCGAAGTCCGAGTAAAAAAGAAGTCGGATGACTTTCTCCGAGTACGTTTCCGAGCTTAGCAGCCAATATTTCTTCTGTCAAGTGCGATGCATTCTCCGGAAAATACAATCCAAAACAAAAGAAAAACCATACTTTTTAGAATGGGTTTGTTAGATTTGAAGAAACCTCTTGGATTGCGGCGTCTGCTGGAGGCAGAGCGCGCTTGTCATCGGATCCGACACTGTCCAGATATTTCCATCGGCATCGCCGTACCGAATGTGGACCGTGAGACTCTTGTCTTGCGCTCTCCAGAGAGTCACTCTAGTAGAATCGGCAAACGCCCTCCCTATCGGCGTATCTCTCGATATCCAGAGACCATTTGCGGTCGTAACACCGGGAACGCCCCAGAGAGTAAATCGTCCTCCGGAGTTGGTATCTTCACCAAACACTCCGTCGCTTGGAACATAGCATGCGTGAGCGGCGAAGAGAGGTGGAGCAAGAAGCGTCCCACCAAGCATCGCTAAGAGTACTGCATATTTCCTCATCATTTCACTCCTCTTTACGCGTTACGGTTGTTGCATCATCATTGCCCGGTACAACCTGATTATGGTTGAACCATCTTCATCTTCGCCACCAGGAGGTACCTGAACCGCTTCGACATAGATATTCCCTCCGTTCCAGCACCGGGGAATACTGTCGATGCACACCGTTGTCGCTATTTCTCCGCTTCCGGAAAAAAGAACGTCCGGAATGATTCCAGTTGTCACGCCTCCTGCCGATATTGCTCCAATTGGAAAGGTGCTGATTGGAGTATCTTGTCCTCCGGCAACAGGAGTAAAGAACATCCTGCCTATCGTTGGGAGAGACGCTGCATTTCCAAAATTCTCGACTTCGATGGAGACGCTCCTCTTTTCCGTCGTGTACACATGGCTTCCATTTATGAATGTCACCTTGACCACGGACAGAGTAGCAGTTTCTGGAACAGGAGGTGTCGGTTCCGCCACTTGAAAAGTACCCGACATCCGATTGTTCCCTCGGTTTTCCTCCCTGTTTGGCGTTTGCAACAGCTCTCCTTCCGGATCCGCAATGACAGTTGCCGAGCATGTGCCAGTCGCCGCAAGAGGAAGGGTGAAGGAGAATGACTTGGTCCGGCCATTGTCTCCGTGGCGGAGTACGTCCTCGTCGATATCGGTCGTGTCCATCATTCGCGAGGAAATGCACCCCGAGAGTTCGGCTGTTACGGTCATCCGCCGATTCCTGCCCGCATGGAAGTCGTCTCCGGCATTGCCGAAATCGGCGACAACCGTAACCGTCGATCCCGGAAGGAACTCGGGTCCTCCCTGGAGGGAGAGCCTTTGCACATACACATCCGGAATGCTGTAGGCTTGGAATGTCTTCGTTCCGCAATTGTCGGATATTTTAGTTTCCTTCGGAGGGCTGCTTCCCGTATTCGCGCATCCGTAGAGCGTGTAGTACCCGGGATCGCGAATCGTAAAGGCGTGATGCGTCGTCTCTCTGTCTCCTCCTGTGAGTCCGTCCACCGTCTTCGAGTCAAGATTGATCGGCGGATCATTGCCCGCCTTCTTGCCATCGTAGAGAATACACTTGTTCTTGAAGGAGCCAATGGAAACGCTCGTCGCATTC
>CAZETL010000011.1:0-19136 GCA_964515255.1 uncultured Bdellovibrionales bacterium
CCCGTGGATCCGGGGGTGGTGAGAAACAGGAACTTCGGTAACTCGGAATCCGCGGATTTCAAGAAGAGCCGGGATGAATCGATGCATCTCTCCAAAAAGATCAAAGTTATCGAAACACTCTCTCCGATACACTTTGAGACTGCATCCAGAATCGTGAATATGATCTTGCAGGAGGATCTTTCGGAGAATATTCGCTCCGCGGGAGAAAAACTTTTTTCCAAAAGAATCTCGCCGCTTCACTCGCCATCCGGAGATAATGTCATAGCCCTCGCGGAGCTTCTCCAGAAGAAGCGGGATATCCGCAGGATCATTCTGCAAGTCTCCATCAAGAGTGACGACAATATCGCCGCTGGCCGCTTTAAATCCAGCATCGAAGGCAGCGCTCTGTCCGAAATTCTTCCGGAAAACAATAAGCGTCAGAGGGGAGAGATCCCTGCAACGCTCAACAGTAGCGTCCGACGAGCCATCATCGATAAAAATGATCTCGAAACCCCCGCCGAGCTTCTCAAGCGATTCCTTGATCCGACGATGGAGCTCTACAACGTTGTCTGCTTCGTTGTAGAGAGGGACAACGACAGAGTATTGCAGCTTCAAGCCATCTTGTTGATCGGCCATAAAAAACGAAAACAAAAAACTCTTGCCTCATTATAGGGCACAATGGGACCAAAAAACAAGAGGTTCCGGCAAATCCGTCAAAATCCGACAAGCTGCACCTCTTCACGCAGAATAACTCCGAGCTCGGCCCGAACCTTCTGCTTCACGATACTCGAAAGAATCAGAATGCTCTCAGCCGTTGCCGATCCGGTATTTATAATATAGTTCGGATGAATGTCACTTACTTTGGCGCCGCCCACTTCGCGACCGCGAAGCCCAACGTGGTCAATGAGCCACCCGGCTGGCACTTTTTCATCCTTCAGCGTAACTCCCGTATCCCGCTCGAATTCCTTTCGAATCGACTCCTTCGAGACGACTGGATTCATAAAGAACGATCCAGCACAAAGAAGGTTTTGCGGATGTTTTCGCTCCCGATCCATAACGGTATCATGCATTACATGCTTCAAATCCGCTGGTTTTGACCCTGGCATAAATTGGAATTCCACCGAAAGAATCACCCAGTTAGGATTCCATTTGAAAATGCTGGATCGGTATTTGAATTCGCACGATTCCTTCGAGAATTCAGACGTGCGGAGCGTCTCCAGATCAAGCGCTCTCACGAGAACGACTGCGGACCCGATATTTACCCCAAACGCACCGGCATTCCCTCGTACGGCACCGCCTACAGTTCCAGGAATCCCCGCAAGCCGCTCCACTCCCGAGAGGCCATTGGCCGAGGCCTCGTCAACGAGGGAGGAAAGCGTGGCTCCAGCCCCCACGACCACCTTTCCATCCGGCGAGACCGATTGATCCGTAAGACAAATCCGAACGACAAGCCCATCGCATCCGCGATCCGAAAAAAGCACGTTGCTCCCGCCTCCCAAGATAAACGTCTTAATATTCCGATCCTTCGCCCACCGAAGAGACTTCCTGAGATCTTCTTCGGATTTTACTTCGACGAAATATCGGGCCATCCCGCCGACGCGGAAAGTCGTGAAGGATTTCAATTCAACATTTTCCCTAATTTCGGACATAATGCATGTGATTTATCTCAGCGAACCGCCCCACTCCACCACGACAAAGCCTCTCCTGTCCGGTGTTTTTATCTCGATTGGCTCCACTTGGATCTTATCATCAAGGCCTCTGTACTTCATGAGTACGCGAATCACCGTCTCTGGCTTGGGGAAAATCCTGATCGGCGCCATTCCGTCGATTACTGATTGCGGCAGGAATGCAGAGCTTATCTCAAAAATAATTTTGATAAGAGAGAACCGTGCTTGCTCTCGCTATCCTTGACATAGAAGAGATTCTACTGGTATATGTACGCTCTTTTCTGGAACTTTTTGAGATTTTAACACGCTTGATTCGAAGTCCGAAAGAGATTCATGGAGCATTCGATGTCTTCTCCTTGCGATCGAGAAAGCCCTGGCCCACCCGCCAGACGTCTCCCGCTCCGAGCGTGACAATTAAATCCTTCGGTTTTGCCGATGTTTCAAGGTAGGAGATAGCCTCTTCGATGGTCGGAATATGAATCGCCTTGTCCCTCTGGTAACGATTGATACGCGAAACGAGATCGGACGAAGAAACGCCGCCTGCGACCTCCCGGGCGCTTCCGTATACGTCAAGTATGATGACGTGATCCGCCTGATCGAAACTTTGCGCAAACTCAGCAAGCAACGCTTTCGTCCGAGAAAAGGTGTGCGGGTGAAAAACAGCAATGATCGATCGGTCCGGAAATATCTCACGAAACGCCGAAAGCGTCGCTTTGAGTTCCTCTGGGTGATGCGCGTAATCATCGAAAACGAGCGTCCCGCCGAATTCTCCGCACTGCTCAAACCGTCGGGATGTTCCGAAAAACCCCTCCATTCCGACCCGAATCTGGTCAACGTCGAATTTCATCGACAGAAGCATGGCTACGACTCCCGCTGCATTCAATGCATTGTGGCGGCCAGCAAGCCGCAGCCGAAATTGCCCGAGATCCCGATCCCCTTCAACAAGCCGGAAGAATTGCCGGAAAATTCCTTCCCGAATCGGCTCATATTCAACTATTCGAATCGAATTTTCCGGCAAAAATCCGTAGGAGCACTTCTTCGCGCGGGACGATGCGGCAACATTCGCGACGAGAGCGCTATCCCCCCAAAAAACAAGGGATCCGTGCGCTGGAATTCGTTCGACGAGACGGCGAAATGCATCCGCATAGGACGCTGGGTCCGGAAAAAAGTCCGGGTGATCCCAATCGAGACTTGTTAAAATGACGCTCCATGGCTGGTAAAGTCGGAATTTGTCCTGATATTCATCAGCTTCCAACACGAAAAAATTTCCTTTTCCAACGAGGGCATTTCCTCCCCAGGCTGATATTTTACTTCCAACAAGGGCGAGCGGATCCGCCCCGAGAAATTTCATCGTTTCAGCGAGAAGGGCGCTTGTCGTCGTCTTCCCGTGAGTCCCGGCAACCAGAATCGAGAGTCGCTCCTTCGTAAGAAACCCGACTGCCTCCGGATAACTCAATACAGGGACACCCTCCTTCGCAAAAGCGGCCGCCAATTCGGCATTCGTTTCAGGTCGATACGCTGTGGAGTAGATAACCGCATCCGCATCGCTTGGGATATTATCTGGATTGAATTCTTCTTGTATCCGAATCCCACGCCGCAAGAGCCCTTCGTCGGTGAAGAAACGCTCACTTGTATCGGAACCCGTCACATGCACGCCACGGGCAACCAGTATCTCAGCAAGAGCTGCCATTCCCGCTCCTTTAATGCCGATCATGTGGACTTGTTTCAATTCGGAGAGGGATTCCATAAGAAATAGAGAGTGTCTGTTTCAAAACTTCCACCAACTTCCACACGCAGAGGAACAGGAAGCATGAGAGTCATCCCTTTCTTCGGTTCCTCCACTCCTTCCATCGCTCTACCAATCGATCGAACACCGTCTGATACGATTCCTTCTCTCTGATAAGAGAGACGATTTCCGACGCGATCCTCGTAGCAGCATCGGGATGATAAAATGCCCGGACAGCTTGGGACATTTTCTCACGCAGTGAAGCATCATCCATTAATCCCTCGATCTTTCCAAAAAGAAGGTTTTCTCCAAGATTCGATTCCTCGAGAACGAGAGTGCCTCCCGCCCGCGCAATCTCATAGGCATTCATGCGCTGTTCATCATTCGCAGCAGATGGCAACGGCACCAGAATCGATGATTTCCCGACCGCAGCGATCTCCGATACAGTGTTTGCCCCGGCCCGAGACACAATAAGGTCAGAAAGAAAAAGGGCGTCAGCGATCTCTTCCGTTTCAAAAAAAGGAGCAGAAAAATATCGGCCCTGAAGATCTCCGAGAGCAAGCTCGCCGATTCTTTTCGTCACCTCTTCATGATTTGCGGATCCCGTCTGATGAATAACGAAGAATCGCGAAAGCAATCTCGGAAGGATCTTCACGATTGAGAAATTCAATGACCTCGCCCCAAGGCTTCCTCCAAGCACAAGGAGAACTTGTTTTCCTGAAGGACAACCGAACCGATTCCGGCCGCGATCCGGAGATCCGAGAAGGATGCCTTCCCGTATCGGATTCCCAGTGATAGCAACCCGACCCGGCTCAAAAAATTGCGCCGCCGACGGATATGCAACCGAAACCCGGTCCGCAAATTTTCCCATGATTTTATTTGCAACGCCCGGCGTCGCATCCGAATCCTGCGTCATAATCGGTATCCGGTATATCCACGCTGCAAAGACAACTGGGACGGCAGCATAGGCCCCCTTTGAAAAGACCGCGTCTGGCATGATCCTATAGAGAAGCACAAGCGACTTCACAAATCCAAAAATCACCCGGAAAATATCCGTTACGTTCCGGAGGTCAAAATATCGACGCCACTTCCCAGCCTGAATCGGCATCATTCTAATACCGGCGTCCCCCATGATTCTCCGTTCAAGATCGCCGAGCGGACCAAGGTAAATGAATTCCGTCTCGGGTCCAAGCATTGATCGAAGCTCTTTCGCGACGGGAAGGAGTGGGAAAAGATGCCCGCCGGTCCCAGCGCCTGTCAGCACAATCCTATAAGGCTTCGACATAAAAACAATGGAAAAATATTGGAGAGAAACGGACTATAGGGGATCGCCATGACCCAACCAAGAAAGGCAGCGTTCCCCCGGAAGTTACATTACCGCACTTTTGGCTCTAGTGTAGATTCTTTCCCAATCCGTATCAAGATGCCCATGGCCGCAAGAAGAAACACCGTCGAAGTGCCCCCATAACTTACAAAGGGCAATGGGATTCCCGTAAGAGGAACAAGCGCTGTCGCCGCCGCCATATTGATGAAGGCTTGGAAGAGAATCCATGAGATAATCCCCACGGCAACATACCGTCCGAAATCATCCGATGCGTGCTTTGCAACCCGGAGGCCTTGCCACGCAATGAAAACAAAGCACAGAATAAGGATCACTGATACGAAAAATCCCCACTCTTCGGAAAAAACTGCGAAAATGGAGTCCGTAACCGGCTCCGGCAAATAGTTGAATTTTTGTCTGCTGTAGCCAAGCCCCATACCGAAAAGCCCTCCGCTCCCAATAGCAATAAGCGCTTGATTAACCTGATACCCCGCCCCCTTTGGATCGAAACTCGGGTCCATGAAAACCAATATGCGCTGGAGACGGTACGGCGCGATTTTCACCAAGATTGCGAGCGCAGCAATTCCCGCAAGGAGCAATCCAAAGAGATGCACAATCTTTGCCCCAGCGACAAAATACATGGATACGGCGATAAGAAATATGAGACCGAATGTGCCGGTGTCTGGCTGCTTCAATATGAGAATCCCGAGAAATCCAAGCACAGTGAGAAATGGGATAAGGTCTTCTGAAAAATCTCCGATCGACTTGCGATCATGCCGAGAAAACCACGCCGCGAGGTAGAGTATGAAAGAAAGTTTTGCCATCTCCGACGGCTGGAAGGAAAATGATCCAATCGAAAGCCATCGACTCGCTCCGTACACCCGTTCTCCTACCCCCGGAAGCAGCACCGCAACAAGCGCGACAAGAGTAAGGATGAAAAATGGGAGCGCAATTCTCCGCAAGATCCGATAGTCGATCTTTTGCATTACAAAGAATGCGATGCTGCCGACGCCGACGCCGACCAACTGACGCTTTAGAAAAAAATATTCATCGCCAAAACGAGTTTCCGCATAGAACACCCCGGCACTTGCGATGGTGACAAGTCCTACAAAGACGAGGCCGATTGTTGCAAGGAAAAGACTTCGTGAAGAAGACATGGCGGAAAACACCAATAGATCAACGCTTCACTTCGGAATAGGAATTCCTTATGTGACGGTTTTACTTTCGCTCTCCCTCCATCGAGCAATCTCTGCGTGGTTTCCGGAAAGCAAAACCTCAGGAACCTTCCAGCCATTGAAAATCTCCGGCTTGGTATACTGCGGGTACTCCCGATATCCTTCTCTCGAATGAGATTCATATTCAGCGCTCTCCTCGTTTCCAAGAACTCCGGGAATCAGCCTTGAAACAGCATCAGCGATAATCATGGCCGGAAGCTCCCCGCCTGTCACGACAAAGTCGCCAACAGAAAGCTCTTCATCTGCCAAATACTCGCTTACCCGTTCATCGACACCCTCATAGCGACCGCATATGAAGATAATCTCGCCGCATTGGGCAAGCCTCCTCGCATCCTTCTGAGAGAAGCGGTTTCCTTTTGCCGAGAGCAGTATCACTCTGGCATTCGGTATTCCACTTTTCGAGAAAATCGTCTCTCCTGAGAATTGCCCATCTCCCTGCCTTGCATCGCTCCGCATCGATTCGATTGCGCGATAAATCGGTTCGACTTTCATAACCATACCGGCTCCGCCGCCATATGGCGTGTCATCCGTTTTTTGATGTTTGTCCGTCGCGAAGTCGCGGATATCTACCGCTTCAAACGAGACGAGGCCATTTCGGGCGGCGCGCTTCAAAACGGATTCGCCAAAGTACGAATCGAACATTTCCGGAAATAATGTGAGGAAACGAAAGCGCATAATCCGCAGTGTTGAAGTATAGCACAGAAAAAAATGTCCCGTCGAAACGACAGGACGAAAACAGGTTCATGAATCGCAGTCAATATCCGCGGCGATACGGATAATGTGAAGGCGGTCCATTGTCGCGATTACAACGACCGTGGCGACTATGATGACAGAGACAGTGCTCCAATCTCCTACCGTAAAGGCCATAGCACGGCGGAGGCCCTTCCTCCGATCGATCCGTTATCGCTGAGGCAATGATGCCGCCAGCGATGGCGCCGCCGAAAAACGCCCTCTCTTCCGGAGTGCACGCCGCTATGAACAGAATAAGGGGCAAAATGACACAAAAACGAAGCATGAATCCTCCTCGCCGCACAAGGTGCAGCCGTCAATTACCAAACAGAAATAAAGGAACAAAGGGCCTAGAAAGGCAGCCTATTTTTATCACAGAATATCTCCTTTGTCCAGATCGTTCACGTTGTTTCCATTTCTTGTCTCGATTTCGTGGTCATCCTCCCCGTCCGACAACCAACTTTCGTCTTTTGCGCATCCACCCTGGACAGAGGCCTCGCTCCGATCCATTCCTTTGTCGTCACAGTCATCGCCGCCCGCATTTGAACGGATATCATCGCTTTCGTGAGGCAAATCTCCCATTTCATCTTTCTTATTTTCTTCATCTTTTCCAGCTTCTTCCTCAAAATTGTCTTCCGAGCTGGAGTTCTCTTTTGAATCCTCCAGGCTAACATCTTCTTTCTCATGGTCCTTGTTTTCTTCATTTTCTCCGCGAAACTTCTTCTCTATGACACCGCTCTTCCAGGCATCGTTCTCGGGATGAAACGCCTGCGCCTGGATCCACACGACTCCGTGCTCCTTTTGTCGATTCTTTTTCGGAAGCTTAATGCATGCTCCGTCGAATACCTCGCCACCGTCGCGAGGATTGCCGTCCCTCGAAAATTCATAGTAAAACACAGCTCCGGGAAGCGCCGACTTCAGAAGAATACAATCTTTTTTCTTCTCGAATCGGATATCCGGGATCCATTCGCCAGTCCCCATTCGCTGCCGAGAGAGCATATCTTCGTCACTGAAAAATGCGCGCGTTACGACAACATACGGGAGGGCGATGCCAAGGAGCATCGAGGAAAAAAACGAGAACGCCCGGGTCCTTCTCGGAAATATCGGGGGCGGAGCGACAAGAAAAAGAAGTGGTCGATGATCAGAGAAATCGACCGGAACACAAGAAATCTCGCGAAATTGGGCACTTTTCGGAACAGTTCCGGATGCGCTATCGAGAGTCCTCATAACATCATTTCATCTTGCCAATTGGAGAGATGTCCTTCCTGATATCACTGGTATCGAACGAGGAGATTTTCTGACGGGAAATCGCGCCATCTCGCTGTCGGCGCCTTTTCTCGTAAAACATCTTGCTCAATTCCCTCCGGATATTAATCAACTCGTCCGCAACAATGAAAAGTGACGGGAGCAGGATGATAAGCACGAATCCCCACGGTTTCTTGGCAAATGACACGGGGTATCCAAGATACGGGATAGAGAAGGAAACTTTCCCAATTATTTGACTCTCCCGAATCGGAGCATCTTCAGCCTCATTTGCATCTCCTCTTGTTTGAAGCGAACTCCCAGGAAGCTCCCTGACGATTCTGTGCGTAATGGGAGTTCCGCCGGAACCAGGCCTCCAAGTGACGATATCCCCCACTTGGTACGAATGAGCTGGCTCCAAAAAAATCATGCTCCCCACCTGGAGAGCCGGTTCCATCGAACCAGACTGAACCACAAAAATTCTATGCGTCCCGAAAATCGGAAGCATCGTTCCGACTACCAAAAGCCCGACACCTATAAGGGCAAGGAGTGCAATATCCATGAATACCGAGGCGACTCGACCGATACGTTGCGGCATATTCAAATCTCAATGGGTCGCTCCTCCGAGACGGAGAAGCGATCGCAGAGAACCGAACTAGAACCCCGATTCGAGATCAGACGGCCACGTTGACGCGCCATCCTGTCGCGCTTGCACTTTGACGGAAGCATCGTAAGACTTTCCCTGGTATTTATCTCCCGCGCTTGGACTCAGTTTCACCGTAAGTTGAAATTGATCCTTTCCGCCAGCCGGAACCGTAAAGAGCGAACCGCCCTCGAGTCCGTTGTCACTGTCGTAGAACATACCGGTTATCGGCGTCGATCCGTCGCCGACAAGCGTCTGCCATGACGATCCGTTCCACCGTTCCACTCGGACCACGCTCACGAGCGTATTGTCCGGGGTATCAACACCCGACCACGCTCCAAATGCGGCACCGCGAAGCTGAATGCCGGTCGTCGAGTTGTTCTTCACGTCGAAGTTGACGAGCGCCGTTCCCCCTGGCATCAGATTTGCCACATTGAAGGAAAGATCGGTCTCCGCATTCTGATTTAACAGATTGATATTTAACGTCCCTGTCGCAAGCGTTCCAGACGCTGAATCTTTTGCACTGAAATATGCATATGTTCCGCCCCCGACGACCACTACTGCCGCCCCTGCAACAAAAAGACTCTTCAAAATCCTCATCATACGCGCGTTCTTATTTGTTTAGATATTGGATTCATGATGTAGAACACCATTTACTCATCGCTTGGCGCGATAGATTGCGCGACGAACACCTCGTTCCACACACATTCTTCATGTTGAGCGCCATTGTCTGCCGACTCGTCAAGCTGCGCCCGTTGCTGGATTACCTGCGTCCCGTCCGCCGCAATTTCGTCGAATGGGATTTTTCCCGTCACCTCGATGCGCTTTTCCGACCCGGCAATATCAAGAAGATTTCCGTCATACACCGTCCGTTCCCGCTCGTTCCCGCCAATCGGTCCAGTAGTCACTCTAAGATTCGTGAGCGGACATACGCTTCCATCCAAATCGTCCACATACAGGAAAAGCTGGACTGGAACCGTACTTTTGTTCCGCACTATTCCCCGCGCCCACGCACTCCATCCGCCCGGCACCAAGTTGCTTGTCGCAAGAGGTTTCGCCATGACACCATCGCTACTTTCCCCTTTTGCGTCAATAGAAACTGTCGCCGTACTGATGGTATTTCCGTCAATGGAATCCGTCGCCGAGAAAAACGAGTACGTTGCGCCGCCTGATACCGACACCGCAGCAAAAAGAATCACCAGACTCCTCACAAGGTTCCCCATAGGCATTCCGTTACTGATTAACATTCGCAACATTCGAGTTCCGAGACATCCCTCGACCCGTTCAACCAAGATGTCTCTCTCCGGAAATCTCACAACAAAAAAAACGCCGCACACGACGTTTTTTACTCGAAAAGCAGTTGAATTGTCTCCCAGCCGAACGCGCAGCAGCATACCTCCGGAATTTCCGCATTTCGTTCCTTCATAGCTTCCGTATCTTTGTGTATTTCTTTTTCGCGAGAGGATTCTCGGACTGCCATCGCATACATCTCGCTTTGAATTGTATCTCTCAGTTCCCCCTTGTCAAGTTGGAGCAATTCACATTTCCGGTTACACGAATAAACAGGAGATCTGAACTCAGCCAGGATTTCCTATTTCCAGAAATTCTTACCGCTCTTCAATGACCCCGAACGACGTTACAACAACATCCCTCTCGAGTACAAATTGCCTCACAAGTTTGGACCCATCTTTTTTGAGGATCGTCACTGAAACCGGAATCCGATGGAGTCCCGGCTGCTTCTCGATAAGAAGCTCGTAGAAATCCGATTGAACCGACTCTGGAAGCGTATATGTAAACGATACTACTTTCTCACCTCGGAGAGGAACATTTACAATTGCCCCGAACGTCTTCCTGCCGGCATCTTCGCCAAACACGGGGTCGCTCGAAAATCCCTCGGAAGCGACAAGCCAGCTTCCTTTCGGAACGTAGAGTCGGAGGAACGACTGGTAATCATTCGTCCTCCAATCCTTCTGTTCTGCCGTATGTTGATACGTGATTGAAAATTTTGCAGTCGGTTTCTCGCCCGAAAAATCAACAACGTATTCATACGATCGCTTCACGAAGTAATCGCTTTTCCAAGCGCCGAGATTTGCGTCAACGGATGCCCAAGCATCATTGGACCATACCCCATCGAGAGCGCCGCTCCATCCCGCGGAGTTCACCGCACGGGATATCTCCTGATCTCGAAAGAACAATTGAATGTCCTTTTCATGTAAATCAGCGAGAACGACTTCAAGTAAACGGTACCGATCCGCAATACTCAACATCTTCACCCGGTCGAGCACTTTCCAGCCAAGAAGGTTCATCATCGATTTCCTCTCGCCACGATCGATGTTTTGTTCGATGAAACCTTTCTCCACTTGGTACTCGAGATCCCACACCGCCGTCTCGCCCCCGTAAGAACCAGGGTATCCATCCACTTCAACGGGACCCGTTACTTTGAGAAACGATGTGAGAACATCCGTGGTGATTCCAACAATTCCATCGAATGACTCGCCTCCCTCGCCCATCTGGTAGAACTTCTCGGCCTGCTTCGCGTTTGTCGGAAAATCCGGAGAATAATTCGAGTCACGAAACTTCCAGGAGTCAATCCGCAGAAGTTCTCGCATCGGATAAGGAGGTTCAACCGTCGACGGTATGCGCCCGTCGAAATTTCCCGTATCATGCACTGCGAATTCAAGGATAGATCCATCCTTTACTTTCAGAATTCCGAACGAACCGATAAAGCCGCCGCCGGGCCGCAATTCATAATTATTCTGAAAAAGAACCAGGTATGTCCGAACAGTCCCGTCTTTTTTTAAGACAAAGTCGGCGATAGAGAGAAGCGCCTTCATATCCGACCGCTTCTCCTCTCCAACCGGAAGCAATGAAGCTGGAGCTTCGAGAAGTTTCCAATGACCGTTTTTCACCTCCAGAAAAAGAAACCACGCCGCGAGGAGAAGGGCTGATGCGGACCAGAAAATAATCCAAAATTTCCAAGAGTATCGTTTTATCATAATTCCAATTCGAAGGGCTGCAGCCTCAATTAACGTCCTACATCTCTCCGCGCAGGAGCTGATTCAGTCGATTTTTCAATTCTTCCGGCGTGGGCTCGCGACGCATCTCGTTATCATCCGAAAGCGAAATTGCCGCCTGTTCATGCGTGTCCGGTCGAGCTTCCCGAATCTCTTCTCGCGAAGACCTTTCCCCATTTGACACAAACAAACGATCCCAGGAAAAATCTTTTGCCGGAATGCTTTCCAAGTTTCCCGGAATCGAGGTCACTCCCTCGTCTTCACGGTCAGATTGCATATAGCCGTCTCTCGACGAATCCACGTTATTGTTTTCGGAGGATTCGTTTCTGAGAACCGAAGATCCCTTCCCTAAATCGGAAGGACTCCTGCGATCAATCGACGTTTCTTTCTTTGAAACCTCGTTTCGAACGCCGAGTTCGCCTCTTGGGACAACATTCATCTTCTCCCAAATATCTACCGGCTCGGCAAGCAAACTATCCTGAGCAGGCTCAACCGCTGGATTTGAAACCTCGGTCACCTCTGCAATATCAGATAAATCTTGCTCATCCGTCCCCGTCTCAGCACCCGGAACCTCCGGCGCCTGAGAA
Source organism: uncultured Bdellovibrionales bacterium (assembly GCA_964515255.1). Lineage (GTDB taxonomy): Bacteria > Patescibacteriota > Minisyncoccia > Moranbacterales > UBA1568. Next base: position 12,144 of record CAZETL010000011.1, read on the forward strand.
AAAGTTTCGAGGTCGTTTCCACTGCTACCACTTGGAGTTACCAGACTCTCTCGCTCTTTGTTGAGAGCCTGAAACGAACCGACTGGACGAATTTTCACCCCAAACCGAGAAGCGTGGAGTTGAGATCCAAAAGAATGGAGCGAGGGAATCATCCTCCAAACAAGAATCCATGCGGCGAAAATAATCAAACCGGAAACGAAAGCGCTCAGAATAATCGGCGCACTCCATGATTCAACCGCAACTCGGACGGAAACTGGGTTAGCAAGGCGGATATCAGCTTCGCTATCCCGGTTATACCATCTCCCCGAAAACCCGTAGAGCGTCTCCAAAGAAGCCTGAAGAAGCGCCTGCGATTGAAAAGCCGACTCTCGGCTCACGAGAGAGAGTTCAATAAGACTCGTTCCTGGTATGACGCGCGCGGAGACAATCTTACTCCATGCATCTCCCCTTTCGATAAGCGGGAGTTCCGCCCATGGATCTGAAATATTCTCATGATCCAAGATGAGCGTTTCGTAAAATGAGTCCGATTTCGTGAGAATCGAGAGATTTCCAGCCGTTGTTTCAGCGGATACAGATGGGGATTTCGAGAGGACTATCACGGTTGCTTCTGCCCGGTATGTCCGGAAAAACTCGATGAACACGGAAAAAGACGCCGCGAATACAATAAGAAACGCTGCGGAAAAAAATAAAGGGGAACGATTCTTGAATATCTGCATCATAAAGACAGATCAGCGGACAATTGGCGAAGATAACCTGCGCGCAGCGCGAGAAGTTTTCGGTTTCCGAGAAAACAAAGATTCGTATATGCGGAGCAATTTCTCTGCTGCAGCATCCCAAGAGTATTCGTCAACAATACGCCTCTTCGCCTGCTCGCCAAACATCGACGCATCCTCCGGAGAATTCAAAAGGAACGCCATTTTATCTCGAAGATCGGAAACGTTTTTGTTTTGAAAAAGAACGCCGGCATTCGACAACACCTCTCGGTTCACTCGGATATCGCTCGCGACAGTCGGGAGTCCGTGTGCCATGGCTTCAAGCAGCGCGATTGACATTCCCTCGGACTCCGAAGGTTGCACAAACAACGCCGCATGCGAAAACAACTCTTCGAGTTCGCGGCCAAATCGCTCTCCAAGAAACAATATATTGTCTCGACCTTTCGCCATCAATCGAAGATATGATTCGTATTCTCTTGTATTTGCATGAGCTCCGACAATAACCAACTTCGTATTGTTCGGAACTTTATTCGTATCTTCAAGTTCCATGAATGCCTTGATGAGGTAGTGGATCCCCTTGTGACCGACGAGTCTCCCTACCGAGAGAACGTAGCGGCCTTCCCGGAGTCCGAGTGCGGCAAGTGACTCCGGCGCCGTTTTGCTAGTCGGAACATTTGCGCCGTTTGGAATATAATCGGTCCGCCGGTGATATACCCGCGAGACGTATTCTCGAAGTTCCCGAGATACCACGAGAGTACGGGTTGGGATTCGACAGGCGACCCACTCCCCAAGTCGGAGAGCAGACTGACTGAACCATCCCCACTTCTTGTGGAAGTAATCCCGGCAATGAAATGTCGAGATCACTTTCGTCCCGCGGGAGAACCACGATGGGATAAAAGCAAGAAGCGACGGTCCGATCGCCTGATAGTGGATCACATCGAAACCGGAAAATGCCGCATGGGCGCTTGCAAGAAGCGTATGCGTAATCGCATCCAAGTGTTTCGTGGGAATACTCGGGAGAGATACGAGCCTCACCCCTTTCCAAGCGCGAAGCGACGGATCCGTATAGTTCGGGCGAGTGTACACCACTACTTCATGACCCTTCTCAGCAAGGCGAATTGCCATTTGCTCAACATACGTCTCAATCCCGCCTGATTTTGCCGGTATTCCTTTCTGTCCGATAAAAGCGATGCGCATACGGTAGCAACAAACAACAAGAGGGAAACTCTCTCCCTAACCCATACAGGGCATATATTTGGGAGGTCTCAGCTTTCAAAAGATTTCTATATATTTCACAGCCCACACGCTTAATCTCCAAGAAGCAATGATGCCACTAGAATCCCCTTACAATTTGAGATATCGTTCCCGTACCATTCTGAGAGAAATCATTGTCGCCCCCCGCCACAAATCCAGTCCATTTCGACTGGAGAACGTTCGCTACTCTCGAAATTCTCGCAATGCCATAATGACCATTCCCAACAAATTTCGACTTTCGAACATTGAAAGTTCCTTCTCCGCCGTATGAATTCACTTCGATGCCTTCCCGGCCATTCCCTCGAAAAGAATTCTTGCTTGCCACGGTAATATCGGCGCCGTCGATATTTGCAACAAAACCCGAGCCAAAATTTCCACTGAAAGAATTGTCGTCCAACCAACCGCGGACGCCGGACTCGAAAACAACGCCATTCCGTTTGTTCATCTCAATATCAGAATCGACGATCACTACTTTTCGCTTCTTCGAGTAAACGCCGGACCAACCATTCTTTTTTATCTCGGATTTCACAATACTCGCTTTCTCCTTATCAGTCCGGTCACCACCTTCGATTAAGATTCCCTCGTGACGATTCTCTCGAACTTCCACCTCAATAATATCTACCTTCGCATGTTCTCGAACGTAGATCCCAACTTTTCCATCCTGAACCGTGACCCCCCAGAGTTTCGTATTATCTTTCATGTTTATCACCGGATCATCATGTCGATCATTCGACTTGATGGTCGTCTTTCCCTTCCCTGCACCGGAAAGTTTCACGCCTTTTGGAAGAGTCACCCGTTCGGAATAAGTTCCCTTTGCAACGACGACCTCGTCTCCGCTCTTCGCCTTATCGAGACCCTGCCAAATTGTTTTATACGGATGTTTGGACGAACCATCCTGGGTTCCGGAGGCATTTTTATCAACGTAGATTTTGTCACCGCCTCTCGCGAAACCAAGAAACGGAAGCGCTACTGCCGCCACCATCAACACTGATATTCCAACCTCAATAAGTCGCGATTTCCTCTGATTATCCATAAAATCAAGCTTTTTGACCCTTTCTAGGGTCTTGCGAATTAACACTCGATATTAGCAAATTGAGGCACTTTTGTCAAGAACAAGTAAAGAAAAAACGACCCAGAAAAGACTGGGTCGTTCCCAATGTCAGCGGAGTCCTTCCGCTTACTCTCCCTTCACCTTCACTGACAGAAACGATCCAAGGTGCAAATCTCCGTGATTTCCGCCATTCCTCCATCCACTGGAATCGTCGCCGCATAGCGGATTTCCCTTTCATTTTCTTCCATGCTCCCCGTATTTTCCAGAATCAGGGCAGTGAAAATTACCCCGGCCCCGCCGAATACGCTACCATCCTCCGATCCCGGACCGAAAAAGGTCGTATTCCATTGACGGGAAAGCGTCCCGCCACGAAGCTCTGGCATCCCCTCGAGAGCAATGAGGAAGAGTTTTGACTTCGTCCGGTGACCGTACTCGACGTACCCAAACAGGCAGCGCGAGGCATTCTCCAAAGAAGGGCCGCAGGAACCGTCCGCGATAACAAGCATCTGCCAGTCAATCCCCTGTTTTCCATTTGCAAGAGTGACCGGCTGCGACAGATTCACGGCACGGGGGTTATACGCGTCCAAAATGAACAACCGATTCCCAGCAACAGTCACTCCGGGAATTTCCTCCCCCCTCCGGACAATCTGCCTCATAGCTTCCTTACCGAGATCGTAGTGGAAGAGCCCAATAGAACTCTCGCCTCCTGGGTTGTTCCATACCCAAGCTCCGAACACAAGCGCTAGAGAAGAACATCCGCCCTCATGATTCTCCTCCGCGCAAAGTGCATGAACATTCCAAATTCCCCCGACAACCTGATTTGGGCGACCGGGGACAACACTTCCCTGTCGCAAAACTATCGACGTTTTATTCGACGGATGATTCGAGAGCGGGCCTCCCGCCGATTCTATCCATGAGTCATGAACATCCTTCGGACGCCTATCATTGGCGGGATATACCGTGGATTTCTCGACAGCCGAAAACGCGACATGATGGCGATTACCACCATCATCCACGACTTGGAATTTTGACATTCCGGTAACGGAAGTGACGAGACGACTCGTTGGCTCGGTTCCTCCGGCGCAGAGCGATACCAGACAGATAAAAAGAACAGAAACTACCTTCGCGCCATTCATCGTTTTCTCCTCTGTGGTTGATGACAGGCATTATTTTGATACTCTATATAGATAAATATGTCAAGTAAAAATCGTTGCTAGCAAGATTAAAATTATCCATATAAGCGCATAAGACGTTCAAGAAATATATCCTCCCTCAAATCCATAACTGAAGCCCGGGCAGCACGCTGAATCGCACAAACATCAGACATTTCAAATCGGCGGATTGATTCAAGAAATGAGTCTTCATCTTCGGGATCATAAAGAAAACCGTTCTCGCCCTCTCGAACTTTCTCCGGAATTCCTCCGCGACGAGCAGCTATCACCACCTTCCCCGCCGCCATCGCTTCGAGAAGCGCATACGGCATATTCTCATGCCATCGCGACGGAATAATAATTGCACGAGCACTTGACCTTACCTCCCGGAGATTGTTCCCCGAGAGAAAGCCTTCAAACGACACCCGACTACGGAGACCGAGTTCTTGGGACAACGATTCAAGAGCCCGGCGTTCCGGACCATCCCCAACGATTCGAAGGCAGGATCGCCCTTTGTACCGAGAGAAAGCGCGAAGCAGCATATCGATTCCCTTTTCAGCCGACAGCCTTCCGATAAATACAAACGGGGCATCTTCCGCTAACAGCTGACGAGAGAGATCTTCCGGAAACGGAATAAGCGGATTCGGGAGATATTCAATCGAACGCTTGAAGCCGTGTTCTCGAAATTTCTCGATAAGGAAATTGCTCGGCGAAAGAAAAGTTCGAACGACATCATATGCGCCGATATACCTGTGGATATACGCTTCGGCAGAACAAACGATGCTTTTTGCTCGCGAATTTTTCACACAGCGATCACGAACGCATTTCCAATACGCTCCGTCTTTCGCGCCTTCCCATACTTTGCCTCGAACGAACAAGCTGTAATTCGGCGATATCAACTTATAGTCGTGAAGCGTCATCACGACTGGAATTCCGCACCTCCTTATTGGACGCAAAATCGAAGGCGAGAGCTGATGGTAAATATTGTGCAAGTGAACAATGTCCGGTTGGAACTCGTTCAGCAGCTGGTTCATTTTCTTTTCCGCTTCCCGATTCCAAATAATATCTCTTGCGATACGAACCTTCTCAAAAAAACCTTGCTGATCCGCCTTGTCGTAACTAATTCCGGAGACGAAATGTCGAGACCACGGCGTTGGTAGATTCTTCACGCTTTCGGAAGAAAAATAAGCAACGTCGTGCCCCGCGCGCTCGAGCGCCAATCCCATATCGAGATATGCCCGATCCGCACCGCCCTGAATGAAATGGAATTTGTTTATGAGAAGAATCTTCATGAGAGCGAAATATTGCCGAAAAACGCTTCTATTGTACAATGAAACCATGTTCACGGAAACACGATCAACAAAGAAATCGCTCGCATACCGAATATCGGAATGGAACCGCGCTAAAAAATTCCAGCTCTTTCTCCGAACCATCTCACCCAAAGACAGAGAGACGATACTCGACGTCGGAGTGAACGATGAAGAATATTCCGAGAGCGACAATTATCTGGAGAAGCACTATCCATTTCCCAAGCAGATCACCGCGGTCGCAATGGGAAGTTTGGAAAAATTCCGGTCAAGATACCCAGACACACGAGCCATAGAAGCAGATGGGCGCAATCTCCCCTTCAAGAATGACGAGTTCTCCATTAGCGTTTCAAACGCCGTTCTTGAGCATGTCGGGTCAAGGAATCAGCAACTGAAATTCCTCCTAGAATTGACTCGCGTCGCCCGGCGTGGATTTTTTACAACTCCGAATCGATTATTTCCTATCGAAGTCCACACTCGAATCCCCCTGCTCCACCTCATCCTCTCCAAGAAATATTTCGACTTTTTCCTCTCCAGAATCGGGAAATCATGGGCGACCGGAACGTACATGAACCTTCTTTCCTTCCGGGAACTTGATGCACTTTGCAAAGAGGCCAATATCCCCCACTTCCGAATTCTCCGGAATAGATTTCTGGGATTCACCATCACTTTCTCCGTCGTGTGGCAGAAAGACACCATTCCAGACGAAACCCTATGACGAGTAATCCGTCCCAATTGACAGAACGAGGGAGATTTCTTGCCTTTGCCTTCGTGGTAGCTGCTCTCGTTGCATCGATTCTGACTCTTCTCTCGATATTTTTAGACATCCCCTTTGTCGTCATTCCCGCTGGGACATTTGCAGCCATCTCCGTCTTTCTCATTCAGAGGCCGCTTCCGCTTCTTTCTCTCCTTATTGTCGCCAGGATGTCTCTTGATTTTCTTGGCGACACGACTGCTATCCCCCTTGGCAAAAATCTCTCGCTCTCTCTTTCGCAAATGCTCGGCATTGAAGTGATCTTACTTGGAACAATATCCGTCCTTCGCTTGCGGAAGCATCTTTCCGGATTTCCCTTCATTACTCCCATTTTTCTCATGGTCGGATGGGGGACGTTCTCCCTTCTTTTCTCTATTAATTCAGCATCAACCATACAGGAACTTCTTCGGGTTTCCAGCGTGTTCATTCTTTCCGCGTTCGCTTTCTCTGTCGTTCAAACAATAGAAGATTTCCGAAAAATTCTCTTTGCGTTTTTCGCATCGTCGATCCTGCCGATAGCTGTTGGACTCTATCAGTTCGTCTTTTCCATCGGATTCCAAGACGAAAGCGTGAGCATTCCCCGGATCTACGGAACATTCAGCCACCCGAATGTATTCAGCCTCTATCTCTTCTCGCTCATCGCGCTCGCATTTCTTTCCTTTTTGACATTTGCGAGAACACCGAAAGAAAAGTTTCTCTTCATCATGCTCCTCTCTTCTTATTCCATCATGCTCATGCTTACCTATACCCGCATCGCTTGGAT
>CAZETL010000012.1:0-18641 GCA_964515255.1 uncultured Bdellovibrionales bacterium
TATTGAAGAAGTTGAGATAGTTGTAAGCCGCTTCGTGAGCCTCTTGGTCAGTCAGCTCACGTCCCTCATTCTTCTTCACCATCTCCTTCATCCATTCAATACTTCCTTCTGGTGGCTGGATGGGGTGATACATCTCAATTATTTTGGTGGAAAATCAGAATAAGGCTCGCCTTGCTCTAACCTTTTATGATGCTTCAATAATTCGTCTTTCCAAAACTTCATTTTTTCCATAACTCTTTTTGCGTCTTCTTCACATTTTTCATTGAAACCATCCATCGAAAGACTATGGTTCGGTTCTGGATGTAGAAGATGAAACAACTCCTCAGTTATAGCAAAAAGCCCCTCAATTTCAGCATACTTTATTGGAAATCTTTTGAAGACCTCTTCCCTGCTAATTTTATGTTCTGCATTATTGTGAGCCAATATGTGATGTCTAATAATTTCAATCCTTTTTAGGAGGACTTTCTTTTCTTCAAGAAGTTTTTTTGCCGCATCTTTCCTTTTGGTATCTGGTTGATGTTCAACGAGAGCATGGATAGAAATCACCTCATCATTCTTGCTGTAACTTGAGTTCTCATAGATTTTTGCAAGCGAGAGCATCCAAGACTGGTCTAATGCAGAAATAACAGGGTTCCAAAAATTTGCTGTCCCCTTCCAGTATTCCTCGTATTCCTTCTTTTGAAGAGCTCGCCATACAAAGAAAAAACCGTGAGCCTCTACCAGCCTTGAGTAAGCTTTTTCAAATCGTCTTTCGTATTCTTTGACATCCATATTTTCTAAATTACATTGGCACGGTAGTTTTCTTCTTACCCAAAAAAATGAAGAAGGTAGTTGTAGTATTTCCGTTCTTTGATGGAAATATGCTGTGTAAGCATCTCATCTTCGTCGTCACTCCAATTTTCATCAAACTCAAGTAGCCATCGCTTACGAATAAAGTTGCTATTTACACCACTTAGCATCAGTTCAAACTCATATTTTCCTGGCTCAATAACGTTTGGTATTTCACCATCGCTCACTCTATTTGGTTGTACTATGGTATCAAGTCGCAGAATGGTATGAGTGTTATTTGTGTATTTAGGTTGAAAACTTCCAAAATCACAATGTCTAAACAGTCTCCTTGGAATACTTCTTTTTTTACCTTCAAAATGGCTCCATTTGAGGTTCATCGGAATAAAGGATTTTTTACAGTCTTTTCTTTACCATCAACGACCCAAAAGTTTGAGACCAGTATTTCAACATCTTCAGCCGAATTGCCACTTATATGTTCAACCCTAATTCTGATGTAGATACACTTTGACATCACAGCACCAGTCTGCAGATTGGTGAGCTCAATCTGATGACAATCAGGAGGCACTGTATTTATAGACATACATACTTTTGCTCTCCGATTTTTGTATCTATCATAAAAGAATGTCAGTAAAGCAACGGCTCCCAGAAATATGGTGCCTATCGCAGTGCGGATTCGCGATTCTCGAAACTCTCAACGAAAAAGACTACGGGAGCGACGAGAAACACGTCTGGATCCTTGCGGAAAAAAGAAAGCGCTAACCCCTTGGGGAGACCGGAAAAACATCCGAGTCTCCCCTTTTCATTTCCTCTACACTCTCCGTTTTTCCCCAAACTCTCGCCATTTTCGGATTAGTCTTTCCGTGCCTTCGTGTAACTTTCCGCGTATCATATCGAGAGCTTCTTCCAGCGTCGCCCACCGCATAGCTTCGCATTTCTCCGGTTCCATGATCTTTGGCTCCTGATTCTCGGGAAGAATCGCGATAAAGCACACGTTGTAGATACTCTTTCGGTACCCGAACACTTCGGGAGCATAGTCGAATCGATGAATATCAAGCGGGACGGGCGAGGCGAATTTCGCATTCGTCACGCCAGTTTCTTCTTCGAGTTCTTTCAGAGCGACGGCGTGAAGATTCGGATTGCCGTCGGCATGCCCTCCCGGTTGCGTCCAACACTGAATCTTGGCATGCCACAGAAAAAGAGCCTTGTGAAAATCCGGCGTCACCAAAAGAACTGATGCCGCAATATGCCGCGCGCCTTCCTCTCGTTTTCTTTCGAAACAATCTTCATGCTCGGTGACATATTTCTTCAACTCCTCAATAACCGCGTATTCGTCTTCTGGCGCGACATCCCGATATTCTTTCAGAGTTCTTAGGAATGATTGATGGTTCATAGAGCGACAATGGGGAACGGTTTATTCTTCCACAATAAACCGGACACGCTCATACAACTCATCATAGGTAATGATATCGATACCACTTACCTGTTGTCTATAGATCTCGAACGATGAAAGTTTCTCGGAATTAATTCCAGCATCAGTTTTGAAATCGTCGAGCATGCCAATAACGACAATTCCCCTTGGCTTCACAAAGAGAATTTCTTCACCCGTTGGATTACCTTCTTGATCGCTCGGTCTAATAAAATTTTGAGTGATCTTTAAATTAGCCTTATGAATCGTTTTTTGTATTTGGGCAACGGATCCCCTTAGCTCCTTTGCCGGAACATACACTCCTGGTCTATCATAAGGCTCTACAAGCAAACCAGAAGAATGCGTCTTGATCTCGCAGAAAAGCAACTTGGCTATATTTCCTTTCGTTTTCAATAAAGCGTCTATCCGCTTTCCGCTTCCGTCAATCAAATCATTTCCAACAACGGTTTGTTCTAATTTTCTCTCATCTAGCCCCTCACACGAAACAAGTTGCAGACCATACCCAAAGATCCACTGATTCTTTTCGAAAAAGTTTTGCCAAACATCTTCATTCCTTTTCACGCCACGAGATTTCTTCTCGTCTTCAAAGAAACTCTCGTCCCTGAGTAATCTTCTGAAATATTCGAGCTTTGATTTTCTATTTAATAGGAGGGATGCATCTTTTTCTGATAATTCGGACCCAAACTTTTTCTGCACAGCACTAATGATTGTAGACCTATCATAAGTGCTGAGAGCCTCCATAACTTCTTTCTTTTCTCTACCGACAACAACATAAGAGTTGGCAGAAAAATCAACTTCTTTGATACCGCGAATAAAATCCAAAAGGGTTAGAAAATTTTCATGACAACTATCAAGGTTTACTCTTGCCTTAATCAAATTCTGATCAACAGTCTTTTTTGAAAAAGCTTCTATTGCTTTTTTTGAAGTATCCAATATTTGAAACTCAAACCTAGGAGTAAATAACCCATTTGGTTTCTGTATCAAAGTAACTATACATATTTTTTGAGTTCGAGGCGCACGCTGGAGTATAAACCTCTTTATAAGACCTTTCTTGGAATGTTTAAACCAAAAGAAGCCATCGATATCTTGGACATCATTTATCTCAACATCTTCAAATGAATCTTCTCCGACAATAAAATCACTGGAACGAGAATAAATCATAAGACTCCTACAGGTCATTTCTGGTTCCAAAAACTGGTTTTTCCCGAGGGAATACCCTATATCAAGGGAAAGGGATTTGGAACTGCCAAGTTGGGGCTTATCTTCGAGATAAGTGAGACCTTTGGCAATAAAAAATCCGATTTGGTGGACCTGAGGAGAATCGAACTCCTGCCTCCGCAATGCGAATGCGGCGTTTTACCACTGAACTACAGGCCCGATACAAACGACAAAAGTGTACCGTTTCCATCAAGAAAAGGCAAGAATCGCCGGGAGCTTCCCGACGATTCTTGCCTTGCGGAAGGCTACTCCTTCTCCTTCGCATCACTGCCCTCTCCTTCTTCCAGAGCAGCATCAATCGCTGACCGGACATCGCTTGCCGGGACGGCGGCATTCAGAAACGTCCCATTCACAAAAGTTCCCAGCGTGCCGCCAATGTTAAAACTCTTTCCCTCATCCATGTTCGTTTTCACCCGATCAGCATATTTCTTGTCATCAAGACAGTTACCGAACAACTTTGCATCAAGCTTGAGCGTTTTTGCATATTCCCTGAATTTTTGCAGCGGGTCTTTCAATTTCTCCCATTCGCCCTGTTTCCCGAAGAGGATATCGGCATAATCGGAAAATTTTCCCTGTTCATGCGCACATTCCCCTGCAAGCGCAGCTGATTCGGCGTTTGCATGAATGGGCAACGGATAATTCTTGAATACATACTGCACCTTGTCGCCGTACTGCTTCACTGTATTGCGGAGCGTCTCATGGAACGACTTGCAGAATGGGCATTGAAAATCTGTAAATTCTACAATGCGAACGGGAGCCTCATCAGAGCCAAACTTAATGTCCCGCTCATCGACAGACGGCAATGTAAGATACTTCCCAGCCGGAATTCCCGCCTGCGCCGAGTCCAAGAGATAGCTTCCATTCTCCAGTTTCTTGAAAAGTTGGCTCGCCTCGCCAAAAGCGGGAAGCCGTTCGACGTCCTTCGAGAACAGAAATGCTGGGACAGAAGCTATCTGATTGGCGCCGACTATCTCCTTCGCTCTCTCGTCCTTTCGAACGTCGAGTTCTTCAACGGAAATCGTCGGCATAACCCGACGAAGCCACACTAGCACCTCGTCCGACTGGCACGCGCTGCATGATTCATCAGAAAGAACCGTCACTCTCACTATCGGCTGGTCGTATGCCACCCAGGTCTTCCCTGCTGCGGAAACCACATCAGCGGTCGAAAGCGCTCGCGAGGAAAACCCGGCCTTGCTGAAAAATTGAGCTCCATCCACATAGAGACTCCCGACGAAAAGTCCGCACGCGAGAATGAGCATTGCCTGGAGATTCTTTATCCGTTTCCGCAGCGTTTCCTGCTCCCAAGAGGCCTCTAGCGAGAAATCATCAGAGCCCTCGGAATCAGAAAAAACATCCTTTGAAGGACCCTCTCCCAGCGTCTCGTGCGTTTCTTTCACCTTCCGCTCGTCGTTTTCTTCCATTGATTTCATAAGACAGTTCTATTACAGAATTTCAGTATGATCAGAGAGGCTGTTTCGGATACAGCAAATCACTCAGCCGGTCCATCCGGAGAGCCATCTGGCAGTTCTGGAATCGGCGGAAGCGGAGGCAAATCCCCGGGCACTGCGTTTTTCAACGCCTCTTCCTGCCTTTTTTGCTCCTCTTCTCGCCTCACAACGAGGCGTTTCTCAAGCGCATTCAAATCAAGGGATTCTCGGTCACGCGACTGTATCGTGAAATCCCAATAGCCGAGAGTAATTCTCTTCTCGGCAAGCGTCTTCGCGGCCACTCCAAGAGCAACCCCGACAACTAAAAATAACACAGCCAAAAGAAACTTTCCTCCGCGCGACCGTCCGGGAAGCAATCCATCCTCTCCCTGCTCCTTCTCGTATCCTTCAAAATCAAGAACCCTCCCCGAGTCGATGTCCGCAGCATCCGTCCCAGAATGTTTTTCAGTCATACCGTTTCGCCCGCGTACCCCTCCCGTACAGTTATTTGTTTATTTTACCCATCCCAATCAACCGTTCTTCTGAAAACATTGTAACACGGCTTTCATCTCTGGATAAATTGGCCAATCCCAATGCTGCAAGAGCTAGGGCGTTAGATCATCAAGGAGCGCATCCAACTCGTCGAGAGGCCGCGTCCCAACCGCATCAAGCTTCTTCGATGGAGACCGGACCTCGGAACGAACTCGGGACGCAGCGTCCGATGGACGGACACCGTGCAGCACGGCACCATCCACAGCGACATTCGGACCTTCTTTGCAAAAACGAAAACAATCGTCCGTCTCGGAAATATCCATCTCGCCGCCGCAGGACGTTCGAAGCGCCTCAGCAACGCGTTTTGATCCCCTGAGAAAACACTTGTCGTGAATGCACACTCTGACAGTTGGCTTCCCGCAATTCAAAGAGGCTTGATCCATAAATTCCCATTCTCATACTCATAAAAAATCTTGCTGCGACTCACTCCCATGCAAACAATTTTGCAAAGAGCTTTGACGGCGTAGAAATATCAAGGTTCGGATCAAGGATATAGTCACGATACACGGTCGCCGTCTTCGCGATCTCCTCGGGTGAGAGCCGAAGCACGCCATAGGCGACAAATGGCGTCCGATACAGCATTTGGCAAAGATTTGCCGTCGCCTCAATCGGCCGCAAAAGCTCATGCACCGTAAAGCGGTTGTACCCGCCAGCTCGATAGGCTGCCTCAGGGCCACCGCACGTAATCGCCTCTATCCACTCTTTTCCCGCAAGCTTATCCCCTCCCTCTCCATATGCAAATCCATACGTCAATACGTCGTCGAAATATTTCTTCAAAATCGGCGGCACGCTATACCAGTAGAACGGGTGCTGAAACACGATTCGGTTGTGTTCCAAGAGCAATTGCTGTTCCTTCGGAACATCAAGAGTTCCGTCCGGATACAGCGTTGAGAGTTCACGAAGAGTTACTCCAGACTCTTGGATCGCATCGCGCCAGGCTCGATTCACTTTCGATGCGCTCATATTCGGATGCGCCACATAAACAAGCGTCTTCATATATGGATAATTAAGAGCCATGCGGAGAATTAATATCTATTTCGAATTTCGAAACCGAGACGACGCTTCATTGTACTCCTTTCTGCAATCCAATTCAAACCAGATATATCCCACACCGGATACCACACTCAATGGGCAAAACGCGATACAACAAACAACGCCAGAAATGTCTCAGGGCGTCAAAAAATCGCGCAAAAATGGGGAAATATGCTATACTCATTTTCAATGAAACCTCTTCCACGCGCCAAAAAGAGAGAGTAGAACGATACCGAGCTTCCAGAAATGACGCGAACATCAGTAAACCTATGGCTCAGCAGAACACCGAAAGAAACGTCTGGATCGTGATTCCCGCTTACAACGAGGGGCAAAAAATCGAGGAAGTGATAAAGGAAATCCAGTCTTTCGGATATCGCCACATCATTGTCGTGGATGACGGCTCAAGAGATGCGACCTACGACAATGCTCGCGCTGCCGGAGCCACTGTCCTCCGCCACGCACTAAACCGAGGAAAGGGAGCTGCCACGAAAACCGGGATCGAAGCAGCAAAAATCGTTGGCGCGGATTGCATCGTCACCATGGACGGAGACGGCCAGCACGATCCGAAAGACATCGAGAAGCTCCTCGCTTCTCTCTCTGGAAAAGTATCTGTCTCACTTGGAACGCGACTCAAAGATCCCCAAGGAATGCCCTGGTACAAGATTCTCCACAATTGGATCGGGAATTTCCTCGTCTGGTATCTCTATGGACTCTGGGTGTCCGATAGCCAATCGGGGTTCAGGGCTTACTCGCAGAAAGCCATCCACCTCATCAACACCGCGAGCGACCGCTACGAGTATGACAGCGAGGTAATCCGAGAAATCAAAAAACATCGCCTCCGATACCGAGAAATTCCTATATCGGTACGATACACCTCCTATTCCATGGGCAAACAAAACAAACAGAGCTTTGCGAACGGAGTGAGAACGCTTCTCCGGATGATTTTTCATCTCGTTCAATAAAGCGACGCCCTTCCATTCAAAGTCAAAGCCGGAACCTGAATGTCCGCAGATAAAACACTGAATCCCGCTCAAACTTATGTCGATTCACCCCTACCAGATCATCGTCGTCATGCTCGCTGTCTTCATCATCCAGCAAGGCGCAGTGAAATATCTCCGCCATGAAAACCAACAAACTCTCCTGAAATTCTTCGTCCGCGTCGTCATCTGGGGCGGCATGGCAACGATTGCGGCGTTCCCGACGATAAGCAACTCAGTCGCCTCACTCATCGGAATCGAAGGGAACATAAACGCCGTCATTCTTATCGGATTTATCCTTGTTTTTCTTATGATTTTTAAACTCCTCTCCGCAATAGAAACACTCGAACAACAAATTACTTCAATAGTAAGAAAGGACGCGATGCGATCGTTTGAAAATCTATCTGGAGGACTTCCAAATTCATCGCTCGAGTAGTTTTCCGCGAGAATAAAAAAGAAACATGCAGGCACTTAAACAGAAACCGAGTATTCACTCCCTTTAACATATCGATGCAACCATGCAATGGCTCATTCGGATTAATATCTCCTGTCTCGCTCTTCTCTTCATCGTTCTCGTACTTCCATTGGAATCAGAATCTTCTGGGAGGATTTTCCAGTCTGGCATCCAACTTCTCTTCGTATTTTTTCTCCCCGGAATAAATCTGGCGGCGCTTCTCCAGTACCTGATCAAAAAACAGCTCTCTCTCAGAGAACTCCTCCCGCTTGCCGCGGCTTTCTCCTTCTTCTTCATTCCACTTCTTCTGACCGTAGAGTTCACCGTCTTTGGCCCAGTCTCTCCGCAGTATCCGCTCGCGAACGCAGTTATCATTCTCGCTCTCGCTATTAGTTCTTCCCTGCATTCCAAATTCCGGCGCCAAAATCGATCCGGAAGCTCAAGAGAAATCCCCCTCAACTTCCAGATATTGAAAACATTTGTATTGTCCAGAGAAATCCTCCTCCCCTTTTTCATCTACAGCCTCGCGACCCTTGGTATCGTCACCGCTTTCTACCCGCTCCCAGACCTTGATCCCTACTATTGGTATGGGGAATTTCAGAAAAGCTTCCCTTCAGGAATCCTCGTTCCAATAGACGGGCATCGTCCTCTTTTCTCTTCTCTCTCCTATATTTTCACCGTTGGTTCCTCTGTTGATTTCTACGCTTTTTTCAAGTATGTTCTCCCATTTCTATTTCTCTCTGTGCTCCTCCCCGTATCTCTCTTCGCCTCCACATTTTCTCGCCCTCTCCACCGAGCGATTCTCCTCCTTTTCCCCTTCGTAAACGGTATCGGCATCACTTACATTACGCTTCCTATCCCGCAAGCGCTCGCCGGAATAGCTTGCTTCTTCTCGGTTTTCTTATCTCTCTACGCATGGAAAAGCAAAGATTCCGTCTTCTTTGCCGCCGGTGGAGCAGCTCTCTGCATTGGCTATTGGTACCATGAAGCCCTCGCGCTTCCGATTGCGATATGGATATTCACGAGCATCTTCTTCTTTCGCCGACATATTTTTTCATTCGTTCGGAAAAACATTCTCTCCACTGCGCTTCTCTTTCTTTTCATTGCGCCGCATCTCTCCATTCCCCTCAAATTCATCGCGTCTTCAATCTCTGAGAAGCTCCCGCAAATTATGGAGTTCCGGACAAATCTCCTCTTCCCCGAACATTACGTCAACGTCGACGGAAACGAAATGGGCTGGGGGAATCTCATTGGCGTAGGAAAATATTATCTCTTCTATGCCGGACCGGTTCTCTTCATTTTGTATTTCCTGATCGTCGCCGGGTTCAGGAAAGCAAGATGGAACATGCTCATTGCGGCGCCGACCCTCCCGCTCATTCTCTCGCTCTTTGCATTCTTCCTCATAGCGGAAGTGCTTCCTCGACTCTTCAGCATTGCGCTTCTGCCGGATCGCGCATGGGTCTTCATCGGCATTTTCTCGGCAGCACTCATCCCAATGGCATTCGAAACCCCCCTTGGGAGGCGCCCCCTTCTTCTCTGGGCATTCATTCTTGCTTTCTCGCTCAATATAGGCGCCGCTCTCTATATCAACACTCTCAAGAAACATCTCATCACCGAATACCAACTTACCTCAGCATCCTGGATCAAGACGCATCTCCCAGAGAATCGGCGCATTTTCACTTTTGACCACGGCCGATTGCTCCGATTCTATTCGGACTCCGAGGTGATTTCCGTTCCGGATCCGAATTTCTATTACAATCTCGCTGCTTTTGAACGGGAATTCGAAAATCATACACAGTCCAAGGAACGACTCGGTGCGGCGTATCAGCAAGAATCCAACCGGCTTCAGAATCTTTTAAGCGAATTTGCCCTGCGAGATCCCGATAAGAATCCCGCGGAAACCATTGAGCTGCTCGGAAAAATAGACGATTCGCTCAAGGCATCACGTTCGCTTCTCGTCGGCATGCATGTCTCCCCGCCACAAGAAAGTATCTATGTTTACTACGCCGCTCCCGACCCGGAGAATCCCTACCTCAATCGACCGTATATGAAGAAAACTGTCGGGAAGGAAAAAGACATCATTTTCGACAAAGAGCCAAATCGGTTCAAACGGCTCTACTCCGATGAAGAACATCGGATCTATCTATGGGAAATACTATGAAGCCAAGAATTGTCGTATTC
Source organism: uncultured Bdellovibrionales bacterium (assembly GCA_964515255.1). Classification (GTDB taxonomy): domain Bacteria; phylum Patescibacteriota; class Minisyncoccia; order Moranbacterales; family UBA1568. The sequence goes on from CAZETL010000012.1 coordinate 10,057, forward strand.
TCTCCATTCTACCCGCCGCATATCGGAGGCCTCGAATCGCATGCGAGAGAATTCAACGAATATCTCTCGCAAAAGGGCGTGAAAATAACCGTTCTGACGCCCCAGATTCCACAAAACGCGCCCGACTGGGAAATCTCCGGAAACAATATCGAGATACTGCGATTTCCAGCATTTGAACCAATCGCCAACTACCCACTTCCGCGTTTCTGGAAGAAGGCGTTTTGGGAGAAGTGGCAAACAATTCTCAGGAAAGACGCGGATATCGTGCTTTCGCGCACGCGATTCTTCTTCACTTCCCTCATGGCGTGGCATTTCTCACGGAAGAAACTTCTTCCTTGGGTGCACATCGAACATGGCTCTGACTACGCCAGATTCGACGGAACATTGAAGACACTTGCCGGAAAAGCGTACGATCATCTTTTTGGACGTTTCGTTCTGAGAAACTCGAATTGGAATATTGCCAATTCAGCAGCCTCAGCAAAATTCGTGAGAATGCTATCGGACCGAGACAAATGCGATATAATCTACCGCGGCGTAGAAACGGAGACGATTCTCGGCGCGCCGGAGAAGAAATCCCTCAGGGAACACTATGCAAATATACCCATTATCGCCTATGTTGGCCGACTCATTGACGGGAAAGGCGTCGGAAACCTCATTCAGGCGCTTGCATCGCTCAAAGGAACAAAATACCATTGCCTTATCGTAGGAGACGGACCCCAACGAAGACGTCTTGAAAAACAGGTCTCCCGGCTGCGTCTTTCAAGTACCGTCCAGTTCTTCGGTCATCAGCCATTCCTTGAGGCTATCGGGATCATGAAAACCGCTGACATCTTTGTAAATCCGAGCTATACCGAAGGAATCCCCACAGCCGTCATTGACGCTGCTCTCTGCCGAAAAGCGATTGTCGCGACGAATGTCGGCGGAACGAAAGAAATTATTTCAGGAAAAGGCGACGGCTTTCTCATCCAGCCCGGAAACGCCGGATTGATTCGAGAGAAACTGCAATATCTTCTCGATCATCCCGACGTTCGGAAACAATGCGGAGAGAACGCCTTTCATCGCGTTCGTGAGAGATTCGATTGGAATGTCTCGAGAGAGAAGTACCTCGAACTTTTCGAAAAAATCATCTCGGACAAATCTTCCCGCCATTAACCGTCTCCCAGCATATGTGTGGCATTGCCGGAAAAATTTCACTCTCATCTAAGAACATCTCAGCGAGAGAGGTTGTAGAAATGACCGACGCAATTCGACATCGCGGTCCCGACGACGGCGGCACCTATATATCCCTCGATGAAAAGGTTGGGCTTGGACATCGGCGCCTCTCCATTATCGATCTCTCGCCGCTTGGACATCAGCCCATGCGCTATCTTAACCGCTACGAGATCGTCTTCAACGGCGAAATATACAACTTCCAAGAAGAACGTTCTCAGCTCGAACGAGACGGCTATTCCTTCCGATCTCATTCCGACACTGAGGTTATTCTCGCGCTCTACGATAAGTATCGAGAAAAATGCCTCCAACATCTCCGCGGCATGTTCGCATTCGCCATCTATGACGAACAGGAACGCACCCTTTTTTGCGCTCGCGATCGCGTCGGGAAGAAGCCGTTCAAATATTTCTTCAATGGGAGCGTTTTCCTCTTCGCTTCGGAACTGAAAGCTATTCTCACACAGCCGGAATATGTCCGAGAACCGGATTATGAGGCCATACACCATTACCTCACGCTCCAATATGTCCCCGCTCCAATGACGGGATTTCTTGGCATTCGGAAACTCGAACCGGCACATTTCCTTTTCCTCGATACGAGAACGGGATCACTGAGGAAAGATCGCTATTGGAATCTCGACTATTCAGAAAAACTTTCCCTCCCCGAAAGTGAATGGAAACGGAGAATCCTCGAGACGCTTGAGGATTCCGTGCGTCTTCGAATGATCGCCGATGTGCCGCTTGGAGCATTTCTCTCGGGCGGCGTCGATTCAAGCGCGGTTGTCGCCATGATGGCGCGCCACTCCGATAAACCCGTCAAAACATTCTCCATCGGATTCAAAGAGAAAAACTACAACGAACTCCCTTACGCACGAGCTATCGCAAAAAAATTCAAAACGGAGCATACGGAGTTCATCGTCGAACCAAATACCATCGAGCTCCTCCCGCTCTTGGTGAGACATTACGAAGAGCCATACGCCGACTCAAGCGCACTTCCGACCTATTCCGTAAGCAAACTTACCCGCGAACACGTTACCGTAGCGTTGAACGGCGATGGCGGCGACGAAAATTTCGCAGGGTATACGCGATATGCCGCATTCCAAGCGTCGAACATGCTTGATCACTTCGATTTCCTCAACCGAATGATCGGGAAACCCGTAACGAAACTCCTTGCAAACGCCGTCAAAAATACTTTCTTCGACCGATTGCATCGGTTCTCGAGAAGCCTTTCGACCAACTACCGCCGTCGGTATCTCTCCTACACTGCCTACTTCACCAATGAGCAAAAAAGGCGACTCTATACGGACGAGTTCCGAAGAAAAATTTGGAATCACGACACATATGAAATTATTGCCCGGCGCTTCCTCGAAGCCCATGCGAAGAATAGAACGGAGCAAGCCGTCTACGCGGACTTTGCCACCTATCTTCCCGAAGACCTCCTTGCCAAGGTTGACATTGCCACAATGGCAGTTGCGCTCGAAGGCAGGTCTCCCTTCCTTGACCACGAGATGCTTGAACTTACCGCAAAAATACCGTTTCATCTGAAACTCAAGGGATTCAATGATAAAAAATACATTTTGAAAGAAGCACTGCGCGGCATCATTCCCGATCAAACGATGTTCCGTCCGAAAATGGGCTTCGGTGTTCCGATTGACGCGTGGTTCCGAGGATCGCTACAATCCTATTCGCGGGAGATTCTCCTTTCGGAGAAATCCCTCGGGAGAAAGTTGTTCCGCCGGGCATCCATAGAGCGGCTCCTTCACCAGCACCAGACGACGCGCATCAACTTCTCCCCCCATATCTGGGCGCTCCTCACGCTCGAACTCTGGTTCCGAGAGTATTTTGATTGATCCATTCCCATCCCTTTTCAGGGAGAACCTGCTACGTCCGTCAGAAATAACCATCCCGAACTTATGAGAGCCTCCCATATCCGATTCCTCCGAGATCCCGGAACAGGCAAATCGCTATCGCTTCTCGTCGCACTTGAAACATCCGACAGCCATATCGTCTCTGGAATTCTCTCAAACGAAGAAAACTGGTATCCGATCATACGCGGCGTCCCGAGGATTCTCACTGGAAAACTGAGAGTCAGCCTACTTCAAGCGAATCAGAATTTTTTCACGGAATGGAAGAATCGGCTTCCGAAACGGATTCAGAGAGAATGGCGAGGCGCAATCAATGTCATACCCGATCTCAATAAATTCTGGAAACACCAAAAAAAGACTGCCGAGAGCTTCGCATACGAATGGAAACATATTTACAAAGAAAACTCTTACGAGAAAGAAAACTTCTTCCACTTCCTTTCCCCTTTCATTTCAGAGAAACACTTCGCAGGAAAAAAGACTCTCGATATCGGATGCGGCTCGGGACGCTTTACGAAATGGGCGGCGCTCTCCGGTACGGAAGTGTCGTTTGGATCTGATATCGGAGAAACCGTCGAAGTAGCGTATGAGATGACAAAGAATATCCCAAACGCCTGCATTGTTCAGGCGGATATCTACCATATGCCATTTACAAACGCTTTCGACATCGCCTACTCGATCGGCGTCCTTCATCATCTTCCCAAGCCGGGAAGGGGATTTCTTCGACTGCCAAAAGTACTGCGAGAAAAAGGTCGCATGCTTATCTGGGTCTATAACCGCCGCAACAATATCCGAGCGCTCTACCTCTACGAACCGCTCCGCGCTTTCTTCCGACACGTTCCAAAACCGATACTCTTTCGACTTTGTTACGTTCCTGGCGGAATCGTCCACGCTATCAATCTCTTTGGCAAAGGAATATCAGCTCTCGGTTTCGGGAAAATAGCAAAAAAACTCCCTTTTGCTTACTATGCGAATTTTCCCTTCAACATGAAATTGAACGATGCCTTCGATGTTCTCGCCACTCCAAAAAGCAACTATTACCGAGTCGAAGAGGTCAAGAAGTGGTTCTCGGATGCCCATCTGGACGATATCGAGGCATACGAGCACCCCGAAGCCGGGATTACTTGCAAAGGCATCTATGCGCCCTAAGAAAATCCTCCACCTCATCCAATCGCTCGAAAATGGCGGCTGCGAGAATATGCTCCTCCGCATGCTTCCGCTTCTCTCCGGCGAATTCAAACACCATATCATCACCCTGAAAAATCCTGGGCAGCTTGCTTCGAGCTTTATAGAGAGGAATACTCCCGTCTCAAGTGCGAACCAAAAAAATATTCTCCATCCAGTCGGATACCGAAATCTCCTCTCGGAGGTTCGTAGATTTTCTCCGGACGCTATCATCACCTATCTCTTCCATGCGGATATGATCGGACGCCTCTTCCTCGGGCAGAAAATGACAGTACCAATCGTTCCATTCCTTCGAACCACATACAATCATCCGAGGTACTGGATTGCGAGAACTCTCGAGAAGTTCACGAAAAGGCTTGTCCCGGTCTATCTCGCGAATTCCGAAGCAGTGAAAAACTTCTATGTTTCGACTATCGGTGTCAAGCCCGAAAAAATTATCGTCATCCCAAACGGCATCGACACGAAATACTTCGATACCCTTGTGCCAGATCCAGAACTACGTCGGTCTCTCAATGCATCTCCCGATGACTTCATCATCATCTCCGTTGCCAATCTCCACCCAAACAAAGGTCACCGATATCTTCTCGAAGCCTTCGAGACCATTTATCGGCATCGGCAAGCTTCGCCGGAGAGGATCCTCTCTGCAAAGATCAAACTCTTGCTCGTCGGAGACGGAACGGAAAGAAGAAACCTCGAGCAACAAATTGAAAATTATCGTTCCAAAAAGAACATATCGTTTCTCGGGCGCCGAACTGATGTTCCGCAACTCCTCAAAATTTCCGACTGTTTCATTCTCCCGACGCTTTTTGAAGGAATGAGTAATGCCATCATGGAAGGAATGGCGGCCAGTCTCCCGGTTATTACAACGGACATTCCAGAAAACCGCGAACTTATAGAAAATATGAAAACTGGAATTCTCGTGCCGACCAAAGACTCAGGGAAAATATCGGGATTTATCCGCTTACTCGCCTCAAACCCCAAGGATCGAGAGCGCCTAGGAGAAGCAGCAAAGAGCTCCATACACAAAAGATTCTCACTGCAGGTTTCAAGCAGAATGTTTGCCGATTTCCTCCGCTCGCTATGAAGTGCGCCATTCTCATATCGCTACGAAACTCCGAGACAACCCTCGATAGAACATTTGAGAGTATCCGGTCGCAGACATTCCAAGACTACCGAATTGTCGCAATAGACGACGGCACAACCGACTCAACATCATCAAGGCTTGAGAAATGGCAATCGGCGTTCGGATCGAAGAAATTTCTTCTCCTAAGAAATGAAAAAAACATCGGACTCACAAAATCTCTCAATAAAGGCCTTACATATATCAATGAACCGTTTACGGCACGAATCGACGCGGATGATTGGTGGCATCCGGAGAAACTGCGGAAACAAATCGAATTTCTTGAGAATCACCGGGATTTCGGCGTCATCGGATGCAATTATGAAAATACCGACAGTCGGAAACGAATCACCGTCCACTGCCCCGAAACTGACAAGGAAATTAAAAGAAATATCATCCGAAAGAACCCCTTCGCTCACAGTGCCGTCGTATTCCAAACAGATCTCATAAAAAATCTCGGCGGATACGACGAAAGTATCCGCTATGGACAGGACTACGAACTCTGGCTCCGAGCGTCCAGCAAAACTAGATTCCACAATATTCAAGAAACACTCTGTTTCAGGAGTTCGGAAGGTGAAACGTCGTCGGAAAAGCAAAACGCCCAGATGCTTCAGTGCTTGAAAACCCAGATACGATACATCCGAGAGTTGCACCGATCTCCAGCCGAATATCGCTTCCTCCTCGAGCCGCTCGCCGTCCTCCTCACGCCAGCGTTCATTCGATCCCTCAAGAGAAAATTTCTATGAAAATTTTCCTCCCATTTACCATAAGAGACATTGGCGGTACCGCGACTTTCGCCGAGAAATTCAAATGCGGAATGGAGGACCGTGGACACGAAGTGTTCTTTGAATATCGTCGCGATTACGATGTCTTATTCCTCATAGTCCAAGCTCCGTTCAAATTCCTCATTGAAGCGAAGCGCCGGAGAAAGCCGATTATCCAGAGACTTGACGGGACGTACTATTGGAGCGTCGCTGGATGGAAATATCCCCTATACAACCTCAAAGCGAGCATTATCCGACGCCTCTTTTCGAACTTTACCATTTACCAGAGCACATACAGCAAATACTGCGCCCAGAAATTCCTTGGAAAGAAACGCTTGGAACAGTCGTCCATCATCTACAATGGAGTGGATATCGACATCTTCTCCCCAAGCGGCGCGAAGAAATCTTTCCGTGATAATCCGGAGCAGAAGATCTTCTTCACAGCATCCGCCTTCCGCCGGGAGGATCAAATCATCCCGATTTTCAATGCACTCAAGATATACAAGAAGAAGTACGGAAATAACTTTAAATTTCTCATCGCTGGAACATTTTCGGGGAAAGCCCGGCGCATACCCGAAACATATGCATCATATGGAAATGCGATCTTTCTCGGAAAGATCGGGAATTCCCAGCTCCCCGAATACGAGCGGGCAGCCGACGTGTTTCTCTTTACGCATTTGAATCCCCCTTGTCCAAACAACATTCTCGAGGCCATGGCATGCGGGCTCCCCATTTGCGGAGTGGCGGATGGAGCAATGGTTGAGCTGGTCCGAGAGCGAAAGAATGCGCTTCTTATACCGACTTCCGGAGACGCCTTCTGGAAAAATCGCTCCCATAATATCGAGGCGTTTGCGGATAATTTGAACGACATTGTAAAAAATCTCGCATCATTCTCCCGAGAAAGCTCGAGAATCGCCACTGAACGATTTCCACTCGAGTCAATGATAGACAAATACGAGTTCATTTTTACAAACCTTCTCCGATAACTATGCGAAAGAACTATTCATTTTTCTCAGATAGAAAGGGTCGGGCCGAGTTTATCGCACGAACATTCAGAAAAGAATTCGAAGCATCCGGAAAAGTGCTCGACGTTGGCTGCGACTACAACTCACTCAAAGATATTCTCGGTCCAAAGGTAACTGGAGTCGACTTATACGGAAACCCGGATTACAAAATTGATTTCGAACGGGAGAAACTTTCGAGATTCAAAGACAATATGTTTGACTCAGTCGTCTGCACAGAGGTACTCGAGCACCTCGAAAATCTCCACGAAATGATGGGCGAACTTTCCAGAGTTTCCAATCGATATATTATTGTTTCCCTCCCGAATTGCATGAACTTATTCACCCGAATAAGCATCCTGTTTTGCGGAAAAGCTGGGAAATTCTACGGCCTCCCAAACAAGAGACCCGACGACCGTCATCGATGGTTTTTCAGTCATGTTGACATCGATCAATTCTTCCAGAAATATGCAGCAGAAAATTCCCTCGTAATTGCAAAGAAATTCCTTCACTGCAACTATAGTAATCACTGGAAAGGAAAGCTCACTCGAATCTTCGTCCGCTTTCTGGATCTCGACTCAGCATCTCAAAGTTATTGGATTCTCCTTGAAAAACTATCAGAAAGAACCCTATGAAGCCAGAAGAACGCGAAAACTCCCGATACAAGAAAGAAGATTTCTGCCCGATAAGCAGAGAAGAAAACATCATGTTCTCTCTCCTCAGCGAATATGCAAAAGAAAGAAGAGTTCCCCCGAAGGAAATTCGGATCCTAGATATCGGTTGCGGAAGCGGCCGAATAACGGAAAAGCTTTGCCGCGCTGGATATCAGGCGATTGGCATTGACTTTTCGGAAGAAGCTATTCGGAAAGCGATTGCGCGAGGATTGTCAGCGAAACAAGCGAATCTCGATGAAGGGATCCCTGAACCAGACTCGTCATTTGACGTGGTATGGGCGGGCGACGTGGTCGAGCATGTTTTCGATCCGATAGGGCTCCTCAAAGAATCAAACAGGGTTCTCAAGAAAAATGGGATCATCCTCATCACTATCCCAAGCGATGTAGGAATTGTGTCCAGAGTCAAGATGTTGTTCGGGATATCGCATCAGGAACAAATGTACAAAAAATCCGGGTTCTACAAACACCATACTTTCTTCACGCCTCGCCTCATACGGTTCATGCTCGAAAAATCTGCATTTGAAATAACCCGCTTTCACAAAGTGCTCATACTTGGAAAGAATCGCTACCGTGTTGATATGTTGCCATCCATCTTCTTCAACGAAATAATCCTCTGTGGAAAAAAATTATGAAGTACACCGTCATACTTTTTCAGCCGTATCTGAGAAGATTTTTCCTTAACTTTGGAAAGAAACTGAAAAACGGGACCTTCCTCAACGTCTCGAAGCAACCGAAAGCTTTCTTTAACCGCAACAGTATCCAAAACTTTGAGG
>CAZETL010000013.1:0-18419 GCA_964515255.1 uncultured Bdellovibrionales bacterium
CTTGATCGAAAGCCTTTGCTACCGTTTCAACAGTAATGGTATTTTTGAGAGAAGCCTTAGCTCTTGGGAAATCCAAAATTATTTCTCGGAGGGTGCTACATTTCTGCTGCGTTTTTGTTCCCCGCGCTTTCGAACTTCCTCGTATATGAATACGAATACGGTGAAGGATATGGCGACGGCCCAATCGAACATATCCGGCGTTTGCATTGCGAGAATCGATTGGAGGGGTGATGAAGTAAAAAGCCAGAGTAGGAAAATTGATGCTCCCATGGAGATCCATACCCATGGGTTGGAGAAAAACGGCATGGAGAAAAACGGCAGCGTCGCCGAGCGAGATTGGAGGAGATTTGCCATCTGGGTCAGCGCGAGCGTTGTATACGTTGCTGCGGTTGATTTCTGGTAGAGATCGGAGTCGAGATCAATCTCGGCTCCCCATTGCCAGCCGCCGCGGAGCATGGAAAGGAGAAACGCAGTAACGCCGCCGATTGCCATGAGAGCTCCGAATTTCAAGAGACGTTTTATCCCAGCCCAATCAATAATCGATCGCGCGCTTTTTGCTGGGATGAGGCCGGCTCGAATTTCTTCGGGCTCGACGCCGAGCGCAAGCGAGGGGAAAACGTCGGTGCCAAGGTCAATAGCGAGAATCTGGACGGCGGCAATGGGCGCCGGAATGCCGAGTCCGAAGCCGATGAGGACGGTGAGAAGTTCGCTGACATTGGAAGTGAAGACGTAGTGCGCGAATTTCCGAAGGTTTGAAAATATGGTGCGGCCTTCGCGAATGCCACGGACGATATTTGCGAAATTATCATCGAGAAGGATCATGTCGGCAGCTTCTTTCGAAACATCGGTTCCGATTTGTCCCATGGCGACGCCGATGTCAGCTTTCTTGAGAGCAGGGGCGTCATTTACGCCATCTCCGGTCATGGCGACAACTTCACCGCTTGTTTTGAGAACGGTTGCGATTCGGAGCTTTTGTTCTGGGGTGATGCGAGCGAAGACGGTGTTTTGTTTTCGGATTCGGTCGACGATTTCTTCGTCGGAGAGGTGGTCAAGTGCTGATCCGCTCACGACTTCGGAGGAATCGTCTCCAGGAATGAGTCCGACGTTCTTTCCGATGGCTCGAGCGGTAACTTCGTAGTCTCCGGTAATCATAACGACGCGAAGCCCGAGGCGCTGGCATTCGAGTATGGCGTCTCGGCATCCGGGGCGCGCCGGATCGGCCATGGCCATCATGCCAACCCAGACGAGATGCCGTTCCATTTCCTGTTCGCGGCGGGATTCGGGAGTATCGTCCATGGGGCGGTAGGCAAAAGCAAGGAGTCGGAGGGCATCTCCGGAGAGTTTGTCATAGAGCTCTTTGATTTTCGCTTTTTCGGTAGCCGGAAACGAGACTTCGAGACCATTTTCATAGCGGCGTGTCGCAAGCGGCAAGAGAACGTCTGGAGAACCTTTCACATAGGAGACGATGCTGGAGTTTTTAAAGAGCGAGCTCATGCGCATGCGCTCTGAAGTAAATGGATTTTCAGAAAGTTTTGTTTCGCCAAGTCGGAAGAATTCGGGGTTCGGATGGTATTTCCGGGAGGCAACCAGTATCGCGCCCTCGGTCCCGTCGCCGAGAACGCGGTAACGGCCTTGTTCGACGACGAGACTAGCGGAATTTGCGAGAACGCCGATTTTGAAAAGCATTTCGGCGCCTGGGATCATGGCGGGACTCACGGCTTTTCCGTCGCGGAAAAATCCGCCAATCGGCTCGTATCCGTCCCCGCTTATTTCATAGACCTGCGTGCCGATCACGATTTTGGTGACGGCGAGCTCGCCCTTCGTCAGGGTTCCGGTTTTGTCAGTGCAAATTGTTGAGACGGAGCCGAGCGTTTCGACGGCATTGAGTTTCTTTGCGAGGACATTGAACTTGAGGAGGCGCTTCATGCCAAGAGCAAAGGCAATGGAGATTGCGGCGGGAAGACCCTCTGGGACTATGGAGACGGCCAGGGCGAGCGCAAGAAGAAAGTTATCGTACCAAGAGAGTCCGTGGTTGCGTCCGACAATGACGACAATAATGCCGATAATGACCGAGAGAACAGCGATGCCTCGTCCGAGGGACGCCATCTTTTTCTGAAGCGGAGTCGGATCATCGACGATATTGGCGGTGAGCGAAGCGAGCGCTCCGAGTGCCGTTTTTCCTCCTGTTGCAATGACGATGGCGCGAGCTTCTCCTGTTGCGATGGATTCGCCGGAGAGAAGCATATTGGGAGCGTCGGCAAGCGGCGTCGAATCGGATTCGGCTGCGTCCGCGGAGCGTTTCCGCGGGTGTGCCTCGCCGGTAAAGAGAATGGTATTTATTTTGAGCGAGAAGCTTTCGAGAACGCGAAGATCTGCCGGAACCGCTGAACCGGCGCTGAGGACGACAATATCGCCCGGAACGAGCTTGCGCGAGTCTACCTCGCGTTTCTCGCCGTCACGGATCACGATAGCGCGATTTGTCTCGAGATCCCGAAGTCGATCAAGAATTCGCTCCGCTTTGTATTCTTGTATGAAGCCAATTGCAGCATTGACGGCCACGATAACGAGGATGATTCCTGTATCGCGAAACTCTCCGAATACGAAAGAGAAGAAGGCTGCAGTGAGCAGGATCCAGATGAGAATGTCCGAGAATTGATGGAGAAGAATCCGCGCCCAATGAAGGCGATAGTGTTTTTCGAGGTGATTCTCACCGAATCGGGAGAGACGGGCCGTTGCTTCATCTGAAGAGAGTCCATTCCATGATGAAGCGAGCCGGCTGATAGCATTCTCGGCAGAGAGCGTGACGATGCTTTTTGGGTCTGGGAGCGAGAGGAGGCGCATAGTTTTTTCTTTAGTATAACATTCATCTTCAAGGAAACGGGGAAACTGGCGATTGGTATTCTCTTTTGGCGCTTTCCTTACAATTAAGACCTATGCGATTTCTACTTTTGTAGATAAATGGAATTTTTAAGATATTGAATCCATTGATATTGGAAAGAGCGATAAAGAGTCGGATTCGAATGCGCTAAAAAATACGTTGCTTGCTTTCTTTTCGGAATGGGCTACGCTGGCATTTGTGGAAAGTCCCATGTTGATGACAAGAGCTTTATGTTTTTTCAATGGAAGCCATTTCTTAGCGGGGTTTTTTCGGGAGTGTTTTTTGGAATTCTAGGTCTTCTTTTTGGATTCTTCTCGAGCGGATTTTTCTCACCTTTTTCGAGACCTGGCGTCGATGTTGATTATGAGGCATCTTCAGTTGTTTTCTTCGCTCTCGGGTTGTGTTTCGGAAGTGTTTTTGGCTCGTTTCTTTCTTCAGGGGGTATTCGAAAAGGGAATTTTTCTCTTTTCCTGGCATTTCTCTTTGCTTTGTTCCTCTCGGTTTCTATAATTTCCCTGTGGTATTTTCCGATTGTTTCCTCTCAAGAGATGGGAACAATCAGCGGAATGGCGACGATTTTCCTCGGATGGATTTCCGGACCTATTTTCTACGGGCTCTCATCTCCGAAGAAGTCCAGGAGTCGAAGTTCTCCTTGACGACTTCTCTCCACTATTGCCTTTTTCGGCGTTCCGGGGGAGGATGGAGACATGCTTATCGATGAAGTTACTCTTGAAGTCTCGGCGGGGCGTGGGGGCGACGGCGTTGTCCGATTTGCAAGGACAATGATGACCGAGGGACCGACCGGCGGCGACGGTGGCCGCGGCGGCGATATTGCCTTGGTCGGAGTTGCTGATCTCGGGGCGCTGAGGGTGTTTCGATCAGTGAAGCGAATTGTTGCGGAAGATGGGGGGCATGGGGAACAGAACACTCGCACGGGTCGGGATGGTGCGTCGCGGGAGATTCGAGTTCCGGTTGGCACGATTGCGCGCGATGTTAAGCGGAAGCGGCAGTATGAGATCTTGTTTCCTGGCGAGCGAATTGTCATTGCGCGGGGAGGCCGCGGAGGGTTCGGCAATTATCATTTCCGCTCAAGTCGAAATACGACGCCAAAAGGAGCTCAACCTGGCGAGTCGGGCGAATCGGCGACCCTTCGGCTCGAGCTCAAGCTCATCGCCGATATCGGGCTCGTCGGCCTTCCAAATGTCGGAAAATCGAGCTTATTGAATGCGCTCACAAGCGCCTCAAGCAAAGTGGGGAACTACCGGTTTACAACGCTCGAACCACATCTGGGGACGTATTTTGGGACAATTCTCGCAGACATCCCGGGGCTTATCGAGGGAGCGTCAAATGGCAAGGGACTTGGTCACAGGTTTCTCCGGCATGTCGAGCGGACTCGCGTGCTCTTTCACCTCATCGCCGCGGATAGCAAGACGCCCGTGACCGACTACTCAAACATTCGTCGTGAACTCAGGCGGTATAATCCGGCGCTTCTTGAGAAACCCGAATGGATTTTCGTCTCTCGCGCTGACGAGCGTCCATCGGAAACGGTTGCGAAAATCATCTCGAAGCTTCGGAAAAAAAATCCAAATGTGTTTTCTCTCTCCATTCTCGACGACGCAAGTCTCACTGTAGCAAAGAATATTATTTCCCAGATCTCGCAGACCATTTCGCCGAAGAATGCCTCAAATCAGCTATATTTAGGATATAAAAGAGAAGATGCTTGACAGGGCGAGATTTATCTGTTAGAATCCGACGATGTAGTGTTGTTCGTGATCATTCGAGCTTTCGATCCCCAAGTATACTTCTTTGGATGCGGAGAGCTCTTGAAGGAAAAGCGAAATGCAACTGGCTTTTTTGGGGACCGTGAGTTTTCGAATTTAAAGCCACTTATATAGATCTGCGTACTCATCCTGCGTTGCTGCTCCGGGAACGAATCTCTCGATTCCCATGACGGGCAGATATTTACCCCCAAAGGGTTGAGCGAGGGCGGGACGAAGATAGGCTACAGCACCGGACGCTCCATTTGGAGCGTTCCGCCTATCATCTGAAACGGCTCTCTTATAGTTATGCTTTTGGGATCCCTTTCGGAGGATTCCGTTTTTGTTCTCGGCGCGCCCTCTTTATCTATGGAGTGCGTGTCCGAGGCGAGCGGCATAATTCACAATAAGAAAGTTTGTTTATGTTTCAGAATAGAATGTCCGGCGCACATCGTTCGAGAGGTAATCGGGGTCCGTCAAGCGGCGCGTTTCGAGGAAGAGGAGGAAAAGGGCGTCGATCGGGCCAGTCCTCTCTCGAGAAGAATCTCGATATAACGCAGTTTGTCAAAAAAGCTACGGCAAAAGACACTGAGTCTTTTCGTCCGGAAAATCGATTTTCAGATTTTCCGATCCATGAGAAGTTGAAAAAGATTATCTTTGAACGAAAATTTGAGACCCCGACGCCAATTCAAGACGGAGCGATACCTCATATTTTGAAGGGTCGCGACGTTATCGGGGTGGCGAGTACCGGAACGGGAAAAACAGCAGCGTTTCTCATACCGCTTATCGATAAAGTGTTCCGTGCTCCAGAGAAGGAGTTCGTTCTCGTACTCGTGCCGACGCGTGAGCTCGCGCTTCAAATCCGCGGAGAGTTCGAAGCATTTTCGAAAGGTTCAGGGCTTCGATCCGCGCTTATCATAGGCGGTGCTCATATTCACTCCCAAGCTCGAGATCTCCGATTGCGTCCAAATTTCGTCTTTGGGACGCCGGGCCGGATGAAGGATATGATTGAACGGCGTTTCATAGATATTTCAAAGTTTAATAACGTGGTTTTGGACGAAGTCGATCGGATGCTTGACATGGGTTTTGTGAAAGATATCAAGCAGGTTCTTTCTCTCGTTCAAAAGGATCGACAATCACTTTTCTTCTCAGCGACACTTGAAGCAGGGGTGCGCGAGATCGCAAAATCGATTCTCGTAAATCCGATCACCATATTCGTCAAGTCGCGGGCAACCTCTGAAAATGTCCACCAGGATGTGGTTCGAGTGAACGGACACGAAGGAAAAATCGAAGTGTTGCATGAACTTCTCCTGAAAGAGGATTTCCGAAAAGTTTTGGTTTTCAGCAAAACGAAACGCGGAGCGGAAAGACTCGCGCAGAATCTTTTTGAACGCGGATTCAAGGCGAGTGCCATCCACGGAGACCTTTCACAAGGACAGCGCGAGCGGTCGCTCATGAAATTCCGGGAGGACCATGTCCGCATCCTTGTCGCGACGGATGTCGCAGCGCGCGGGCTTGATATAGATGGCGTTACCCATGTCATCAACTACGATCTTCCGATGACATACGAAGATTACATACACCGTATCGGCCGAACCGGTCGCGGCGCGAATATCGGTTACGCGCTTACTTTTGTCGATCACGCGGAGTCGGGTGCGCGCGATTCGGCTGACCGGCAGGCACCTCCGAACTCATTTCGTGGGCGCCGACGTCGATAATGAACTGATGGACTGGGCGCCCTCTTTCTAGGATGAGACGTTCGGTTTTTCGAGCCAGGCGGAGAATTTCTCTCGAAATTTCGCGATTTTCGGGTCGATAACGAATCGGCAGTAGCTCTGTTCGGGATTCTTCTCGTAGTAGCGGTCGTGGAATGGTTCTGCCGGGTAGAACTCTCCAAGCCGGCGAACAGCAGTAACAATGGGCCGAGAGAATGTCTTTGCTTCTTCAAGCGAGCGGATTTTCCTGATGATGGCTCGCTGCTCTTCTTCGGTTTCGAAAAAAACTACCGAGGCGTACTGGGTACCGATATCATGGCTCTGCTGGTCGGGTGTGGTGGGATCGTGCACTCCAAAGAAAATATTCAGGATGACGTCGCGCGATATGACCGATGGGTCGAAAGAGATTTCAACCGCCTCAACATGCCCCGTATTCCCCCGGCATACGTCTTCGTAGGATGGGTTCTCGGTGGATCCGCCAGTGTAGCCGGATCGAACAGAGACGACTCCGCGGACTATCCTGAACACTGCCTCAAGACACCAAAAGCATCCTCCAGCAACAACTATTTTCTCGATAGATTTTGACATACAGCAAAGATTTCTATTAAAACGAGATTGATTTTCGTGGAATAAATTTCAGTGACAGTGAATTGACGCAATGCCGAGTGTTTTTTGGCGTCAGCTCTTCGCCAAAGAAGACATGTCCCAAATGCGCATTGCATGTGGCGCATTCAATTTCTGTTCTTTGACCGTCGGCATCTCGAACCCGACGCACGGCGCCTTGGATTTCATCGTCGAAGCTGGGCCATCCGCATCGAGCATTGAATTTGTCTACGGATCGATACAATTCTGCGCCGCACCGGCGGCAGGCATAGGTCCCGTTTGCAGAGTGCGACTCATATTCTCCGCTGAACGGAGCCTCGGTTCCTTTGTGTACGATGATACGTTCTTCCTCCGGGGTGAGCGGCGTCCATTTGGAGGTATCCATAAGGAGTGTACGAAAAACGATGGGGCTGGAAATGAAGGGCACTTTCTGCTATTCTAGCATGCCTAGGAAGAAGACATATCCTGGGATCGGGAGCGGTTTTTTGCAGTTCTTTTGGAGAAGAGGGGTATAACCCGTCCTTTGCGCGTTTGAGGAGGATGAAGCGATGACATGTCCGTATCTTTGCGCGGCTCTGCCTTGTGACGTTTGCTGGAACCGGGGCGGAGGAGAGAGAAGGTGTCGGATGAAAGTTGACACTGGGGGTCGGCAACAATCCCTGAGAGGGGAGTTGTGGAAGGCTTTGGAAGAGGCATGTCGAGTAAGAGAGGCGATTGCTTTTGTGGAGGGGGAGGTTGCAAGATTGCGCCAGCTTGGATCTGTGGAGCAATGGCGAATAGGTTCTCTCGAACATGAGCTTGCAACGCTTCGGACGCAGCTTCGCATGGTCGCCGATTCCTCCAACTCCTCCCTACAACGCCAAAGAAATAGTGAGGGAACGAGAGATGATTGATGGAAAATTGTGAGCGCCGCCGAGGATATTTGAAATCCTGACTCGGACGGCGCTTTTTTAGTGTGGTATACTAAAGCAGTATAATTCATTCTCGGTTGTTCACTATGACGGAGAAGCAGAAAATTGCCGCTGCGATTGGCATCGTCTTTCTTGCCGCGGCCTTCGTGTTCTTGTGGAAGTTTGTATCCTGTTGCCGCGTGGAAACGAATCAATCCGAGAAAGCGTCGGCTCCTGTATCGATGCCAATCCCGGCGAAATCGAGTTCCGGCAAGCAAGAATTGCCGACTGGGAAAGATGTGTTGGCGCCTGTTTCCTCGACGCCTGATTCGGTTACGGATGATATTTTGAAAAATGATAGCGATTCATCCGCACTTGATCGCGAGTCCTCTGCGGAATCAGCAGCGGCATCCAGTGGAGCTGCGAAAATAGACAGCATAACGAATTCTTATGATGAACAACCTCAATAGAAATCTGCGAATATCTGTTGCAGCTTTCGCACTCGCCTGCTTCCTTGGCGCTGTCTCCTTTGCGAGGGCCGAAGAAGAGTCTGGGCAAGGCGAGCGAGGGCCGAAGGGGCAGTTTTGGATGAAGGGTCGCGGCAGCGAAAATTCCAATAGGGCTGGCGTGTCGGCAGAAGACCGGGAAACAAAGATGAAAGAGCGATCCGAGAAGTGGCAGGAAGCTTTCTGTGATCGATTATCGGAAAAAGCGGACAGGGTTCAATCGGTGGGTTCAAATCGATTCGACTCGGCTGATAAGCGAAAAATGAATCGCGAAAGCGATCTTTCGAAGAGTCGAGGCGAGCGAGACGCGGAGCTTGCGGAAAGTCGCGCCGATCGCGAGAAAATCCGGCAGGAGATGTACGCCAGACTCATGGAACGCGCCGGAGATGACGCGGAGAAGCAGGCAGCCGTAACGACCTTTAGGGAGGCCGTCGAGAAAGCGATATCCGACCGGAAGAAATCGATCGATGAGGCAATCGCGGCGTTTCGCGGAGGGGTGGATGCGGCGATCGGGTCGAAGAAATCGGCCGTCGAATCAAGCATCTCTTCCTATCAGTCGAAAGTGCAGGATGCTTTCGGGGCGGCCATCGCTTCCTGTAAGGCAGGAGACGACCCAAGCAGTGTCCGATCGACTCTTGAACAAGCGCTCCGGTCGGCGCGCGAGAGCATGAAGGCCGCCCGGTCGACATCTGAAAACATCGGCGTCCAAGTGAAGAAACTCGCGGATGCGAAACGCACAGCTTTCCTTGCTGCGCATGCGGCATTCAAATCGGCGCTCGAAGCGGCTCGTGCCGATCTCAAGAAGTCCTTCGGAGAAAACTCCTCGGAAGAGAAAGAAGGAGAGTAGGGCTTTTCTGTAAGGATATTTTCCGAAAAGGCTCGACCGAGCCCCTTTCATATCTGCAACTCAATGGAAGTTTCGGGGAAAAATCTGTCATTTTCTGATCGCGTGAGAGGTGTTGTCGCGCAAATTCCTCGGGGCGAAACGCGCACGTATCGGGAAGTAGCGAACCTCGCCGGAAGCCCGCGCGCTTTCCGTGCGGTTGGAAATATCTTGAGCAAGAATTACAATCCGGACATTCCGTGTCATCGCGTTGTCCGAAGCGACGGAACTCTCGGCGGGTACAATCGCGGCGCGGGGAAAAAGAAAGAATTGCTGCGAGAGGAGAAGAAGGAGAATTCCGCTCGACTTGATTGAAAGGATATGCTACGTTGATGCCGGCATCGTTTGAAATTCCGAGGAGGAATCATGTATAGTCCTTTTGGAAGTCCAGCCCCGCGAATAGAAGATCTTTTCGCGGAATTAAGAAAGCTTCTCTTGAGAGTAGGAGAGCAGGATAGCGAGCGCGTGCGACGTCTCGGACGCATGCTAGGGAGCCTTGCGGGGGGACGGCCGGATGTTATCCATCAGCTTTTGGTTGGGATACAGGAAGGCATGATCGGAAGTATCCCGGGGTTTCACGGGTACGGGTTCGGTGCGATTCTTGAGCGATTGGAGGTGAAGTCGGTAAAAGTTCATGAATTTTCCGAGCCTGGAAAAGGGACGTTTTCCTGCTTGTCTCTCGATCGATTCCGTGCGCCATCGGGAACAGGAAAAGTTTGATTTTTGATGACAGTATGCGCCGCAGGTCATTTGACCGCGGCGGTTTTTTTGAGCGGGTTCAGAATTTTAACGTGTATGATTGGAGCTGTCTCTCCGAAACAAGTGCGATCTATTGACTTATTTATATAAATATGCTTTGATAGTCTGTCGATCTCCAGAGAGAAATCGACAGACGTTCTTTCTCAACTTTGGAAAGTCTTGGGCTATGAAGCCTAGGACTGGGAGATTCTCATGCTTTTGCTGCGAGTGGTTTGTTTCATTTCTTTCTTCATCGTTTCTGCTCCAGTTTTGGCTGGGTTGGAGCGAACGGATGTCGAAAGGCGTTACTATGTGGACGACACCGTCTGCGTCCGCATTACTGAACCCCCGACTGATCCGCTGGAAGTTTCGATTGGCAATGATTGCCAATCGGCCAAAGTGGCGGAGATCAAGAAGCTCATTGTGAACCGGGTTGTGCAGGAAAGCCAGACTGACGAAAAGGAAACCAGTCTTGGCCCGGAATTGACGGAGGTGTGGATTCACGCCCTTACTCCCGAGGGTCGCTTCGAGATAATCTATTATCGACTCGCGGGCTACGAAAGTTGGCCGGGCCAGCTCAGTCTTGGCAATAGAGTTTTTTCTCAATTGCCCGTCATTTCGAGAGGGAAGTAAATTTCCGATTAGTGTACCCTGTGCAAGTTCTTTCCGAAATTTTTCCACAGCTTTCCACAGGAGGTTTTCGATGACGAACAAGATCCTATTGGTTGTACTCCTCACAGTTTCTTTCTCGGCGCACGCCGGACTGAAGCCGATCGAGCCGCCGATCGTGCGGTATTACGCCGCCGCCAATGGTCTCTGCATCGGTCTGAAAGGGGACGCGGGAAATCCCAAAGTTATCCTTGCGGACAACTATTGCAAGGACGGTCCACGGACTGAAGTAGAGATCCGACGTATGGATGTCGATCGCGTCATGGCATTGGATGCGACTGATTGCGGGAACCCAGGAGCAAGTCCGCGCCTCAGGGAGACGAAAGTCTGGATTACGCTTCGGTTGTCGGGCGGCGGCCAGAAGACAATGTACTATGAGTACCTGGCCGACACTTCATTTCCTAGGCAGCTACAGATTGGAAGCGAAATAGTCCTCTTGCCGATTGAAGGCAAATAAGAAAGGGCGAGAGGCGGTGAAGGTTTGATATTTGAGTATTTCGCGCTACACTGAGCGATCAGTCGTAGCGCGTTTTTTTATGCCGAAAAAATCGGAAATGGCGCACGTGCCGCAGGAATGGATCACGGTAAAGGGCGCGCGGACGCACAATTTGAAGAATATCACCGTGTCTCTTCCGCGCGGGAAAATGACGGTTTTCACGGGGCTTTCGGGAAGCGGGAAGTCTTCTCTTGCATTCGATACGATTTTTGCCGAGGGCCAGCGCCGCTATGTCGAGTCGCTTTCCGCCTATGCGAGGCAATTTTTGAATCAGATGCAGAAACCGGATGTGGACGAGATCGAGGGGCTTTCGCCAGCTATTTCCATTGATCAAAAGTCCCGATCATCGAACCCGAGATCGACGGTTGCGACGGTGACGGAGATATACGATTATCTCCGCGTCCTGTATGCGAGAATCGGGCGACCCCATTGTCTTGTCTGCGGCCGAGAGATTTCCAAGCTCTCAATCGATGAAATGATTGGTTTCGTGACGGAGCTTGCCGCGCGAGCTGATCGAGCAGTCTCGCTTCGCGTGTACGCGCCGGTTGTTCGCGGGCGAAAAGGAGAGTTTTACCAATTGCTCTACGACTTTCTCGGAAAGGGGTTTTCCGAGGCTCGGATCGACGGTGAGGTAAAGAGCTTGCGCGAGCGGGTAGTACTTTCGAAATACAAGGCGCACGACATCGATCTTCTCATTGACACGATCCAGGTGTCCGAACTCTCGAGCAATATCTGGAGCGAGGATGCGGCAATGCGGCTTCGCGAGGCAGTTGAACACTCTCTTGAAGAGGCAGATGGGCTCGTGAAATTGGTAGTCGGCGACGAAGAGAAATTGCTCTCTTCGAAATACTCTTGTCCCTTTGACGGATTTTCGTATCCGGAAATCGAACCGAGACTTTTCTCGTTCAATTCTCCGTCCGGAGCGTGTCCGGAATGCAACGGACTCGGGACGAAACATCTTTTCGGGAGCGAGCCATGTCCCATGTGCAAAGGAAGCCGGCTTCGGGAGGAGGCTCTTTTCGTGAAGATATTCGGGAAAAATATTGTTGAATTTTCCGGCCTTGTCATTGGCGAAGCTCGGCGGTTTCTCGACGAAGCTGAATTGACCGATCGAGAACGGGCGATTGCCGCGGTGGTGCTGAGGGAAATAGGGCATCGGCTCTCGTTTCTGCTCGACGTGGGGCTTGATTACCTTTCGCTCGACCGGCGCGCGAACACGCTGTCCGGCGGAGAGTCGCAGCGGATTCGTCTTGCATCGCAGCTCGGGAGCCGCCTCGTTGGCGCGTTGTATGTTTTGGATGAGCCGACGATCGGGCTTCATCCGAGGGACAATGATCGTCTTATAAAAACGCTGATTGAGCTTCGAAATTTGGGGAATACGATCGTGGTTGTCGAGCATGATGAAGACACTATTTTTGCGTCGGACTACATTGTCGATATTGGACCGGCGGCGGGAGTTCACGGCGGGAATGTGGTAGTGTCCGGATCTCTCGAGGAATTGCTTACGGCAAAGTCGAATCCTTCGAAATCAAGAACGCTCTCGTACCTTCGCGGGGAGATATCGATTTCCATTCCAAAACGTCGGCGGACGAAAGAGAGCGGCGCTATCAAGATTCGCGGCGGACGCGCCTTCAACATCAAGAATCTGAATGTTGATATTCCGCTTGGTCGTATTGTGGCGATTACTGGCGTCTCAGGGTCGGGGAAGTCGACGCTTCTCTATGAGATTCTGCACGAGAATTTGCGCGCGCGTTTTGATCGGAGATATCGGAGCCCGAAAATGATCAACTGTACTTCTTTTTCGGGAACGGAATATCTTTCCCGAGCGGTTCTTATTGATCAATCGCCGATTGGGCGAACGCCGAGATCGAACCCGGCGACATATACGGGAATGTGGACGCATATCCGCGATATCTTCGCACAGACGAGCGAGGCGAGGCTTCGCGGATGGAAACCGGGACGTTTTTCATTCAATGTGAAGGGCGGACGATGCGAAGCATGCGAGGGCAACGGCGAAGTTGCCGTCGAAATGCATTTCCTTCCGACAGTGTATGTGCCGTGCGACGTGTGCAATGGGAAGCGGTTTACGAAAGAAACTCTCGAGATCGAATACAAGCACAAAAATATTTATGAAGTTCTCAAGATGACGGCGGAGGAAGCGCATGAATTCTTCCGCGATATTCCGGCAATTTCCGACCGTTTGAAGACGTTGCTCGAGACCGGGCTCGGGTATCTCGAGCTCGGCCAATCGGCAACGACGCTCTCGGGCGGAGAGGCGCAGCGCATCAAAATTGCAAGCGAACTCTATCGGCCGGATCTTCGGAGGACGGTATACCTTCTTGATGAACCGACTGTTGGACTTCACTACGACGACGTTGAGAAACTGATAGAGATTCTTGATCGTCTGGTCGAAAAAGGAAATACCGTTGTTCTTATTGAACACAATCTTGATGTTCTGAAAAGTGCGGATTACATTCTTGACATTGGTCCGGAGGGCGGCGCGGGCGGCGGAAAACTCGTCGCAAAGGGGACTCCGGAAGAAATTGCGCGTCACTCGACGTCGCATACGGGGAAATATCTGAAACGAATTCTGGAGAAATGACGGTGTATACTTCTCACAAAGGGTCATCTTCGGAAATAATCTTCTTAGATAAAATGTTATGGCATGTCTCGTTGTTCCGGCGTCGGCGGCAGTCGTAGTTTCTGGCATGAGGAAGAAAATTCCTGCGAATCTGCATCC
Source organism: uncultured Bdellovibrionales bacterium (assembly GCA_964515255.1). Lineage (GTDB taxonomy): Bacteria > Patescibacteriota > Minisyncoccia > Moranbacterales > UBA1568. The sequence continues at coordinate 13,876 of CAZETL010000013.1, forward strand.
TGAGCGGCTTGAACTCTTGCTTTGGGGCGGGACAGCAATGCTTCTCGTTGATCATGTGATGACGGGTGAGCTTGTTCCTTTCCCGCCTTTTCTTACAAAAATGCAAAATGCTGCCGATGCTGCAGCAATGGTTCATGAGATTGCAACGACGGGTGTCCTCATGACGGCTTTTGTTTTTGCTCTCTGGGCGGGGTCGCTTCTGCTTGAGAGAATACTTCGTTTCACACGGAGAAGAACGCGCCGGGAAGCAGCATGAAAGTGTTCCTTCAAATTTCTCTTGAGAGAGGATTTTGAGTCACGAAGAGGAGTTGGCTTTTGTGTGCCCGCTACTTTAAATTTTTGGCGAGCAGATGCTAACGATCGACAGGCATATGAATTCCAGAGTTTTCGAAGAGAAATTTTCAGAGAAGATTCCTGATGTTCCGGGGGTCTATTTTTTCATTGGGGATCGGGGAGAAATTCTCTACATTGGAAAAGCAACCTCACTTCGGGATCGGATAAGGAGTTATTTCTCCCAAGATATTCTGCTCGCTCGCGGGCCGAAGATATCTCGCATGCTCGACATTGCCGAACGTATCAAATGGCAAAAAACGGATTCGGCTCTTGAAGCGCTTCTTCTTGAGGCGGAACTCATCCGGAGAGAGAACCCTCCGTACAATACGGACGCGAAGGATGATAAAAGCTGGAATACGGTCGTCATCACGAAAGAAAAATTTCCGCGCATACTCATCGAGCGTGGCCGCACGATCGAACAACGGGATCGCGGAATGCAGGAGAGCGGAGAAGGAAAGAATGTCCAAAAATATGTCATTCGCTCGTTTTTTGGACCGTTTCCATCGGGGGGCATGCTCAAAGAGGCTCTCAAGATTGTTCGTAAAATATTTCCCTTTCGGGATTCGTGCAAGCCTCCTTCCGAGAGGAAAGAAACGGAGAAAGACATTCGTCCTTGTTTCAATGCGCAAATAGGGCTTTGTCCAGGCGTGTGCGTTGGTGCGGTATCGGCAGTGGAGTACCGCAAGACTATTCGGAATATAGAACTCTTCTTTTCTGGGAAGAAATCCGTCATCGTGAAACGGCTCGAAAAGGAGATGCGGTCGGCGGCGAAAGATTTGCGATTTGAGCGGGCAAGCGAGATAAAGAAGACGATATTCTCGCTTGCCCATATCCGCGATGTCGCGATTCTTTCCAGGGATTTTTTGAATCGAGAGGGAGGCACGGGTCATGCAGAGAGAATCGAAGGTTTTGACGTGGCGCATTTACAAGGCAAAGAGACTGTCGGCGTGATGACGGTTATCGAAGGCGGTCAAGCAGAAAAAGCGAAATATCGGACCTTTATAATCCGTCGTGAAACGAATGGAAATGATTTCGCGGCTCTCGAAGAATTGTTGCGTCGGCGCTTTGGGCATGAGGAATGGGAGTATCCGTCACTTATAGTGGTTGACGGATCGCATCTTCAGCGCCGTGTTGCGGAGCGTGTCCTATTGGAGTTTGCCCTGAAAATTCCAATTGTTTCGGTCGTGAAAGATGAGCATCACCATCCAAAGGGAATACTCGGTCCGAAAGCAGAGAAGGATCGCTCCCGGGAAAACATCTTGCTTGCGAACGCCGAGGCTCATAGGTTCGCCGTTTCATTTCACCGAAAGCGAAGGGGAAAATCGTTTCTCGCGTAAATTTGACTGTTTTCTCGATGGTTTCCCTGTTTGTTATTTCGCAGATTTTTTGCTACTCTTGAAACAATGAAAGAGAAAGGGGATGAGTAATAAATTCCCATATGAAAGAAAAAGTTCTTCTGGTCGAGGATGAGGATATGCTCGCGCAAGTGCTCTCGATCAAGTTGGAACGGGAGGGTTTCACCGTCTTTCGCGCGAAGGATGGCGAAGAGGGATTCGAAGTGGCGACTCGTGAGCATCCAGATGTCATACTCCTTGATATCATCATGCCGAAAATGGACGGACTTACGATGCTGTCTCGGCTCCGGAAGGATGGTGGCGAATGGGGGAAATCAGCAAAGGTCATGATGCTGACGAATTTGAGTGACGGAGATAGCGTGATGAAGTCGCTCAATGAGGCGGCGTTTGACTATCTCGTGAAATCCGATTGGAAACTTGAAGATATTGTTGAAAGAATTCGGGAGAGACTGACATCTTAGAAACTATTCTGTGAATCTTTCTAGAGGCGGAGCGTAGGCTCCGCCTTGTGTATTCTTGGCTTCCTGGCTATACTCGTCGCATGACAAGAGAAATCTTTCAAATTGAAGGGGGCACACAGCTTTCGGGAGAAATTGAGGTCCGCGGCTCGAAGAATGCCGCTGCGCCCATTATTTCAGCGGCACTTTTGACTCGCGAGCCGGTTATCCTGAGAAATATTCCGAGAATTGAGGATATTTTCCGGCTCCTTGAAATGGTGAAAAGTCTCGGCGCTGAGGTGGAGTGGCTTGACGATCGCTCTATCCGCATAGAAGCGAAGAGCATTTTTCCAGGAGGGATGTCGCTTGACGAGGCGCGTCGAGTCCGTATGTCGGTGCTTCTTCTTGGGCCGCTTGCTGCTCGTTGCGATTCATTTAACTTTGGACATCCGGGCGGTTGTGCGATCGGAGCTCGGTCAATTGAGACTCATATTGATGCGCTCGAGAAATTGGGCATTCGCATTAAGAGGCACGACAAGCACTATGAAGTCGATGCGTCGGAGCGGCGTCCAGGGAAAGTGGTTCAGCGCGAGTTTTCGGTAACATCGACAGAAATAATCCTCATGCTTGCGGCGTCTCTTCCGGGGAAAACTGTTGTGAAACTTGCTGCTAGCGAACCGCACGTGGAAGACCTTGCCCGGCTGCTTGTTGCTATGGGAGCAAAGATCGATGGACTTGGATCGCATACGCTCTTTATCGAAGGAAACAATCTGCATGGAGCGGAGCATGCTATCATCCCTGATCCAATCGAAGCGGCTACGTTTCTTATGCTTGGAGCGGTTACAAAAAGTCCGCTTCGCGTCGTCCATGCTCGCGAAGACCATCTTGATGCGGTGCTTGGAAAGATGCGTGACTTCGGTGTTGATTTTCACATCGAACCTGATTGCATTACGGTTATTCCGGCGGCACGCCTAGTTTCTCCCGGGAAAGTCAAGATGGAAATCTATCCTGGAATTCCGACGGATACGCTTCCTCTCTTTGCGGTTCTTGCTGCATGCTCTGAGGGGGAGACGCTTATCCATGAGCATTTTTATGAGGGGCGATTCAACTACATTTCGGAATTCGAAAAGATGCGCATTCGGGCGACCGTGCTTAATCCGCATCAAGCGGTGATTCACGGCCCGTCGGATATTCGCGGTACGACGATCAAGAGTTTTGATCTTCGTGCGGGAGCGACGCTAATACTGGCGGCGCTTGCAGCGCGCGGTACCACGACCATCGAAGATATCTATCAAGTCGACCGCGGTTATGAGCGGATCGAAGAACGTTTGCAAAAAGTTGGCGCAAAAATTGAGAGACAGGAGGAGTAAAGTCTCTCGGAGAAACCGTTTTTCTTGAAACACGCTATGTTCGTAAAGAAAATCGGCATCGATCTCGGAACGGCAAATACGCTCGTGTTCATCCCGGGACGGGGAATCGTCGTCAATGAACCGTCTGTGGTTGCGGTTTCCGTCGGAGAGAATAAAGTGCTTGCCGTCGGAAACGAGGCGAAGGAAATGCTCGGCCGGACGCCTGATACTATCGTTGCAAGCCAGCCGCTTCGAGACGGCGCCATTGCCGACTATCGCATCACCGAAGCAATGCTCCGGTATTTCATCGGGCTTGTTTCCGGACGGGTCCGGTTTCTGCGTCCGGAAGTCGTGCTTTCCATTCCGGCGGGTGTTACATCTACAGAGCGACGAGCAGTCGTCGACGCGGCGATCAAAGCGGGCGCGAAAGCTGCTTATGTCGTGAAGGAACCGATCCTTGCCGCAATCGGTGCTGGCATACCGATACATACGGCGCAAGGAAACATGATCATTAATATCGGCGGAGGTACTTCCGAGATCGCTATCATCTCCCTTGGTGGCATCGTCGCGGCACATAGCGCTCGCGTGGGCGGAAATCGCATTGACCAGGCAATTTCGGACTATATCAAACGAAAATACAGCATGGCGATCGGCGAGCGGACAGCGGAGGAAGTGAAGATGAAGATCGGTTCCGCAGTTGCTCTCGTGAAAGAAGAATATTTCGACATCCGCGGCCGAGATCTTATGGGCGGCCTCCCGAAGACGCTCACGATTTCTTCGAATGAAATAACCGAAGCGATGCAGGATGAGTTGCGGGAAATCATCAACGTGATCAAGCATGTTCTCCAGGAGACGCCGCCCGAACTCGCAGCCGATATCATGGATAAGGGAATGATTCTCTCGGGCGGGACGGCGCAGCTCAAAAATTTGGACCAGCTTATCGCTCGGACGATCGGCGTCCCGTGCTATGTCGCCGATGACCCGGCATTTTGCGTCGCGAAAGGGACGGGGATTGTTCTCGAACATCTCGATGTCTACAAGCGAAGCATCATGATGGGAAAGTAAGAGGG
>CAZETL010000014.1:0-18094 GCA_964515255.1 uncultured Bdellovibrionales bacterium
CTTTTCTCCAAAGTATTATTTTCGTGTATACTTACGGCTAGTCCAGCTTCGGGGGATAATTCTTTCAGACTTGAATGATATGGCGGGTTTTGAAATAGAAATAAAGAGCCTCCTTGGGAATGAAGAAAATGCAGAAAAGCTTCGTCAAGGAATCCTTTCGCTGCCGGAGCAGGGGAAGCTTATTGCGAAGAGTTCGCAGTTGAACCATTATTTTATCGGAGGGGATCGCGAGAAATTTATCGATGCGTTTCGATCCCGTTTCTCCGATGAGCAATTTTTATCTTTCCAAAAAGTCGTTCGCGAGGGAAAGACGCTTTCAGTGCGGACTAGACAAGCGAATGGGAAGGTGCTTTTGGTTGTAAAGGCTTCGATTGATGATACGACCAGTGCAAATGGAATATCTCGAATGGAATTTGAAGAAGCTGTCTCTCTCTCTCTGGAAGAATTAGATACGCTTCTCGTGAATTGCGGATTCTCGTACCAGTCGAAGTGGTCCCGCGAGAGGGAAGAATTCTCGGTTGGCGATGTGACGGTGTGCCTTGATCGCAATGCTGGATATGGCTATGTCGCCGAATTTGAGGTATTAGTGGATGAGGCGCAGCATGCGGAAGACGCGAAACAAAAATTATTTAACCTCATGAGTCGGCTCGGCGTCGAGGAATTGCTGCAGGACCGGTTGGAGCGAATGTTTGCTTACTATAATGAACACTGGCCGGAATATTATGGGACTGATCGGGTGTTTACGGTAGAATAATCTGGGTGTTTCTGATTACAACGGCTATGTATCTCTCTGATAAAGATATCGAAGCAGCAGTGAAAAGGAAAGAGATTATGCTTCGCGGGTTCGATTTGAATCGACTTCAGCCGGCGAGCTACGATGTGATCCTTGATAATAAATTTATCGTGACGGACGTATACAATACATTCGTCATTGATCCAGAGAAGAAGATATTCCCGAAAACGAAGGAACATCGGGTAAAGGATGGCGAGGCATTTTGCCTGTATCCTGGCGAGACGGTACTCGGGAGGGTTCGCGATTTCGTCGGGAGTAAGAATTACCTTATCCAGATCTCGGGAAAATCGAGTCTTGCTCGCATTGGACTCGTAGTACACAATACTGCGGGTCTCATTAACCCGGGTCATTTCTCAAACATTACGCTTGAACTTTCAAATATCAATCGCATGCCAATAGTGCTTCGTCCGGGAATGCAGATTGCGCAACTCGTATTTTCTCCGCTTACGGCTCCATCATTTCGCGATTACAGTGAAGTGGGGAGATTTCACGAGAATAATTGGGAAAATTTCAAAGCCCCAAGAGGGAAATCTTTGGTGAAGAAAAAGTAAATTTTTCGAAGGGCATTTTTATGAAAAAGAAACATCCTGAATGCCAGTATCTCGAAATATTGGAGGATATCCTAAAAAATGGCGTGAGACAGGTCGATAAAGGATCGGGAGCTGTGACGCACAGTGTTTTTGTGAGGCAACTGAGATTCGACTTGTCCGAAGGATTTCCACTTCTCACGACGAAGAAAGTGTATTGGAGGGGGATTGCGTATGAGCTCGCCTGGTTTCTCTCTGGTCAGTCCAATGTCCGATATCTTGCAGAAAATAATGTGCATATTTGGGATGATTATCCATACAAAATATACCGTGAAAAAATGGAGCGAGGGATTGCTGCGGAGATGACGAAAGACGAATTTGTTGAGAGGCTGATTGGGGATGATGTTTTCGCCAAGGAGCACGGCGAATTGAGGCATATTTATGGAGAGATGTGGCGGCGGTGGCCGGCGAAAGACGGCCGGACAGTTGATCAAGTTCGCTGGATGGTGAATGAGCTGCGCGATGACCCTGACGCCCACAATGCTATCGTGACCTCTTGGAATCCGGAATTTCTTTACTCGATGGCAAATCCTGAAGAGGCGGCTCGTTTTCCAATTTGCCACAGCATGTACCAGGCAAATATTAAAGACGGTCGTCTTTCGCTCCATTTATACCAAAGAACGGCGGATATTTTCTTGGGTGTCCCGTTTAATATTGCAAGTTACGCTCTTCTTGCGCATATTCTCGCCCGAGCGACCGGAACGAAGCCGGGGGAGTTTATCCATACCTTCGGCGATGTGCATGTGTATGACAATCACCTGGACCAGATTCGCGAGCAGTTGTCTCGCAAACCTCGTCCGTTTCCAACGATTACTCTTGATGATTCAGTGCGAGACATCGATGATTTCCGACCGGAGCATGCGATTCTTTCCGGATATGACCCGCATCCGCCCATAAAGGGAGAATTGTCTCCGGTTGGCGGATTTAAGACAAAGAATTGGGAGTCATATTTGCAGAAGAAACAGAAGTAAATGAAAACCTTCCTGGTGTTTTGAGAAGGCTATTGATGGATGGGTGTTTATTTTACTTCTCCGGTTTGATTTGTTTCCATTCGCTCAAAGTATTCAGGGCCTTCTGAATCGGCCTGATGAAAACAAAGAAGCCAAGGAAGATGGCAAAGGAGATGACCTGGAGAATATCACTGATTCTTGAAGTTCCTGCCGGATGAAACATTCCTACTGAGAAAACAGAGAGAATGAAATCGGAAAACTATACACTATTATTAAGGCATTTTTCGCGTTGCCCGATTTCCAGTGTTTATCGTAATTTCGCTGAATACAAACACGCCCTCGTCAATGTGAGTGGCGAAGTAAATTCAGTTTTTCTCTATGCTTAATATTATAGTCGCTATTGGGGAGGGAAATCGGGTAATTGGGAATCACGGGAATTTGCCATGGAATATTCCGGAAGATTTGAAACGGTTCCGGGAAATTACAACAGGTCACCCGGTTATCATGGGTCGAAATACGTTTTCTTCCATAGGAAGAATTCTCCCGAATCGGACGAATATAGTTCTCTCTGACAGATCAGTTAGTTTTCCGGAAGGAGTTCTCTCCGCTATTTCTCTGGAAGATGCAATTGGGAAGGCAAAAATGTCTCCGGGAGGCGGAGAGATATTTATCATTGGCGGCGGAATGGTGTATCGGCAGGCGCTTCCGATTGCTGAACGACTGTATCTCACCCTTGTACGAGGAAACTTCGAGGGCGACGTCTTTTTTCCGGAGTATTCCGAACTATTCCCAGAAATTCTTTTGCAGGAAGAGAGGGAGTGTGGGGGGTATCGATATGAATTTCTTCTCCTTTCGAGGGGAAAGAATTTGAAATCAAAATTTTCTCTCAGGAAAACTGACTAGGCTCGGCGATTCTCCTGTTTTTTCTGAAGAGCGAGGAAATTGGTTCGAGATCTTTCTTTGCGATGATGCCCAGTGCGTGGAGCGTTGCGATGTACGCGATGCCGAGTATGCTTGCCGAGAAAAGAAATGATATCTTTCCGGATGGCAAGATAAGAGTCCCTCCTACGAGAAACAGTCCGGCAATAATGGTTTTCAATACAGGACTGATCAGGTACGGGATGCGAACGGTGGATTGCAAAATAATGAGCGATGCAAGCGTGACGATGGAAGAGCTGATTGCGGTTGCCCAGGCGGCGCCAAGGATGCCAAAGCTTTTTATTGCAAGAATATTCAGGAGAACATCGACTGCTGTTCCAGCAATTGCGAGCCACATGGCGAGTTTCGCGCGCCCGAGACCTATGAGTCCGGTTGCGACGATATAGAAAACCGTAAGGCAGGAAAGTCCGAACGCGAGTACTTCGAGCGCTGGCGCTGCGGCGACGTAGTCTTGCCCAAAGAAGAGTGATGAGGCTTGTTCTGCATAGGCGAAGAGAAGGGTGGCTATCGGAATGAGAATGATTCCGGCATATCGAAGTGATGAAGTCATGAGTTTGGAAATTTTCTCTGGGTTTCCTTCGCCATTCAGTTTCGCAAGTGTCGGGAGAAGCACGATCGAGAGCGCGTAAAAGAGATAATAGGGGATGCGGCCCAACGTGAGTGCAGCGTTGTAGAACCCGGTTTCTTGGTCGTTGTGGAGGATGGCTTTCACGAGGTAGAGATCGATCGATATGAATATTTCGTAGAAAACAAGGAAGAATGTAATGGGCCATGCGGCAGAAAGGAGTTTTCGCAAAGAGAAAACAGGTTTTTCTTCTGGTGGAAAATCAGTTGACGACCGCCGATCGAAGAATGTTCCAATGGTGAAAGTAAGAAAAGGGACGAGAATGTATCCGACAATTGCCCCGTATATTTTGAAAAGTACGACAAGTGCAACAAGGAGTGTTGCTCGGAGCAAAGCGCGAGCGATTTTGAGTGTTGCTTGCGTGTGAAATCGATGAATTCCGGTAAAGTAGTAGAAGTAGAATGATGAAGCGGCAAAGGCGGGAATGATGAGGGATGAAAGCTGGAAGAGCGGAGTAAGAGAGGAATCTCCGAGAAGGCGGGAGATGATCGGGGCAAAAAAGAAAAATATAAGCGTTATCGCGCCAATAATAAGTGTCTGGAGGATAATGCCGGCTCGCTTGATGGCATGAATGCTTCCGGGGTTTTGGATAAAAGCCTCACTGAGGTATCTCGACATTGCGGTCGGAACTCCGTTCCCGATCAAGATGATAACCGTTGTCGTGAGAGTAATGACAAGTCCGTAACGGCCGTAATCGGCTGGTCCGAGGATGCGCCCGGCGACGGCGTGTACGACGTATCCTGAGAGATTGTAGAGGACTTCGGCGAGAGTGAGCGCGAGGATTGGCTTTGCGATGTTTGACATAGTTCCTGAATGTGGCATTATTTCGACACAAGTTTGCCAGGTCTTTGAGTCTGGATCTTTAACAAAACTTACTCCGTTTCATTGAATTCTTGAGGGGTATCCGAGATGTTATTGGCACTGAGGTTGATACTGGCTTTTTTCTGGTTGGCTTTTTTCTGTTGGATTTTGAGTCTTCCGGGTTATTGGATTTTCGGGGATCTCTATCCAGCATACAACACCCTTGGTGTTGGAGGTAGTCTCTTCTTTGGCTTCGCCATCGTTGAAGTTTGGTACGCTGTCCTCGTCCTTCTTCTCTTGGGAGATGATTGGTTCCGGGTGGGTTTCATTGTGGCAATATTGTTCTTTGCGTTGCTCGCGCAAACGATCTTTTTCCTTTGGGGGTTCTGGATGGCTCTCTTCTTGGCGCTTGCGGGAGTACTGGCGCTCCATTGGAAAATTTCTCCGTTTTGGGGCGGACCGGAGTGGATTTGCAGACAATTCCTCATTCCAATTGCGTGAGCGCTACGAGCGATGGAACGAGCCTCTTGAGTGAGAATACAGAGGGGAGATAAAATGGAGGAAATTATGGCAGTTAATTTTTTTGGCATCACTCGTCCGCGAGAGCGATGCCTTTTTTATCGGAGAATCTTCGATGGTCAGCGGACTACTGTTCGATGATTTCTTCATTGGGAATTCTGTTGAGTATTTCTGCGGAGACATTGCTCTTCTTGTCTGAGGCATTGAGAGCTTTCAAATTCCATGAAGCCCCGGCTTTCTTTTCCAAAATTTCAAATTTTTTCTTCAAGTAATCGAGTCCTTGTTCGGGGACTCGTTCGCGCTTCGTGATATCTTCCGGCGTGATGCGAAGATAGAAAGCGGCATCGGGGATCGGGATGCAATCCGAAATCCAGCGAGGCACTGAGCTGCCAAGGTATTCGATATTGAGAATGGTATCGAAAAAATATCGGTCGGAGAGAAGGAAATTCACGCCAATTCGCTCGAGATTTCGTTTGAATGATCGGAATCTGAGAATATCAATGAGAAGAAATACTTTCCGAAGGAGAACTGCGAAAGAGGAAGTCTTGATGCTTGCCGGGTCTTTTCCGGGTTCGAATTCCTTTTCTCCTCGAAGGAGTCGGAAGATTCTGTTTGCGATTGAAAACTCTACTGCGTGAAATACAGCGACTTTTTTTCCGCGTTGTTCCAGATGTTCCCTGAGGAGGGCGAGTTGGGTGGATTTCCCTGATCCGTCGAGACCGGAAAGAGTGATGAGTTTCATTCCCCGATAATTTGAAGGGCGATTCTACGAGGTCTTGCGCTGTCGAGCTCGACGGCGAAGACATGTTGCCAGCGGCCGAGTTGGAGTTTCTCCTCTACGATATTGAGAAATACTCCCGGTGTAAGAAGCGTTGCTTTGCAGTGGCTGTGGCCGTTAATTGGCTCGTTCGGATTCATATTGACCGTACGAATGTCAAAATTATCGTGCATGTATCTCGCTGTCCTTGGAGCGATGCGCTCAAGCGTCTCTTTGATGTCGCCGTGGAGAAGCGGCTCTGCTTCCTGCAGTATAACAGCCATGGTGGTATGCAAGGACTGGATGTTGATAACCCCGTTTCTCACGCCATGTTTTTTAATGACTCGCGTAATTTTTCCAGTGATGTCGATGAAGTCGAGCGTCGCATGCGTGGAAAGTTTGATGATGTGGTTGGTGATTTTCATATACATGCTCTTTACTCCTCGACAAGCTTCAAGAGATATTTAACGCTGGAAATGAGAGAAGTTGCGTCCAGTATACTTATTTCCGCCGCAAGAGAATAGTCTTGTCGAGAAAAGCAGTAATCGTCTTGTCTTGGCGGTACGGGATATCCAAGTCTGCTCAGCGTGTGCGGATTGACAATTCGGTGGTATTTTTTGTCTTCTTTGTTGATAAGGTAATAGTAATGGCGCATTTTTTCCGGGCCGTCCTCGAGACATCTCTTGACCGCATATTTCTCATCATTTCCATTGAGTTCTCTCTTGTATGTCCTGAGAGTCTCCCGATTTCTGCTGGATTGTCGCACGAGAAACCAAAGAAATGTCACGAGCGCTACTCCAAGGAGAAACCTAATTTCTCCGAGCGAGACAAAGAATCTATACATGGTTTGGACAGACTCGATCGTGGCGTCCAAGAGAACGGAGAGCATAACTTTCTTCTTACCGATTTTGAATTGATCTGAGGGGTGATATCGTCATGATTTTTCCGACGGAGTTCAGAAACGTGGGGAAATTCGAAGATTCAGGAGAAAAGATTCTCGGAGTGGATTTTCAATACATTATGACGGCGATTGGTTGGAGGCGCGCAACGGGACGCGCAATATTATTCTCTCGGACGCTTGCAATGACATCTTCTGAACGCTTGTAATGTGACGCGTCCTGCTCAACTACTTTCGATGATCGTCCGTTGTATAGCGTGACGCCCTTTTCGGAAAGTTTCTTGTCAAGCTCCATTTTATTTCTTGGGATGACGGAGTCAGTTTTCTCCTTTGACTTTCCGGCGCCGTGATTGCAAGAGAAGAAGCTTGAAGTATTTTCATCCGTGCCAACCACTAGATAGCCTTCGGTCGACATGGAGGTGGGGATGAATGCCGGCTCACCGGTTTCTCGGAAAATCGGGTGGTGGCGCATTTTTGCCGGTCCGTAGGCGCGGCTGGTGCCATTTCTGTGCACCCACACATTTTTTTCAAAGTGTTCTTCACGCGAAACGAGGATATGCGGCATATCATAGAGAAGCTCAAAACCAGGATCGCGCCCGAGGACTGTTTTGACCGTCTCTGAGATATTGTGTGTTATTACGGCGCGGTTCGCATGCGCGAAATTGGAACAGGCATTTCTGGCGGTCATGTAGAGGTCGGCTTCGGCTCCCGAGAATTCTACAAGAGGCGCCTCTTTCCCGAAGTTAGACTCTCTAATTTTCTTTGCGATTGAGTTGATAGTTTCTCTGTGGGGGGTTCTCCAGAGGGATCGACCGAGATTCATCATGACGGCAGTCGACTTATGTTCGCGTTTTTTTGCGGTATACATGTACATGGTGTACTGCCCGAGGATTCCGGAGCCGCAGTGCACCATGAAGAGATAATCACCTTTCTTTACGCCGAATTTTTGCGCGAGAATCGCGTCTTCAATGCCGGTTACCTTCATAAGGTCGAGGAAATGGTTTCCGGCGGCTCCGAGGATTCCGGAGCGGAACTGCGCGAAAAAGAGAAAGAGCGGCGGTATGGCTCCGAGAATTTCTTGTTCAGACGCCTCTTTTCCGAAGAAGTTTCCCTGATCGAGTGAGTTCTCTGTCTCGAATTTTGTTTTGATATCGAGATGATCGATGAGGGAGTGGATGCCTTTTCGGCAGATGTCGATAATAACCCGGTAGGGGAGGTATGTCCCGACGTATGCTTTCGTGGGGACGCGCGGAATGAGCGCCGTAAAGAGTTTTTCGATGTCGCCTGGTGAGAAATTTGATTCGTTGAGATTCGTCTTTACGAGACGCATGCCGCAGGCTGGATCTGAGTCATTGAGCTGGGGGAGGATGGCTCTCTCCGATGCGATAGTCGTTCCGGTGGCGTTCTTTCTTCCTGGTTTTGAGTGGACATCCGCCATTGCGGCGATGTGATGAAAGAGTCCCTCGTTTGAAGCGACGCTTTCGAGTTGCTCAAGGGTTGATTCGTTTGGCATGAGCGGCTCCTGGACGTGGAAAACGACCGGGATTTTCATCTTGTCTGTCTTCATTTCTCGCCGATAAGGAGTATTTCCGACGAGGGGAAATCTTGTTGACATATCAGATTGTTTAGACTAATTTTCCTATGGTCCCGGCAATGTCCGGTTTTCTGTTACTTTAAAAATTTGGAGGCTATTGTGAAGCCTAAAATTGTTTCTTTGGGAACGTTAACCGATTGGGTACATCGGGTATGCCAATTGTTTGCGAGTACCCCTTCCATTCCGAAGCCGGGTTCGAAGTGTCTTCTCTTTTCCCGTATTTTGGGAAGTCGCACATCCGGACGTGTCCTGCTTGAGGGATTCGCTGAGGAAAACCTCCTTCTTCACGCGCTTCCGGACGCTTTCCGGAAACTCTTGGAAAATCCGTGGGGAAGGAAATTTCGTATCTGGTTTGTGTTTAAAGCATGTTTCCAAGGGGAGAAAGGGGAGACTCTGGAGAAGAGAGTGTTTTTATGCTTTCGCCGGGATGGAGATACTTTCTTCATCTCAAAATTTGTGCATGGAGATCCGGATTTCCCGACCATCCCGAAGGTGTTGAGAGCGAAGGCAAAATCCCTCGTTTGTTCCTATGCCTGAGAAAAAAAAGTTCCTCTATGCGACTTTTCTCTTGTCTCCAACCTCAGGAAAGATACGCGTTCCGATACATCTGAACCGTTTCGTTGAGATTAAAATTCTGTTCTACAAATGCTCTTGCGCTCCTGCCAAGGGCATTTCTTTTTGCCTCATCGGCGCGCAGAGCCTCGATTGTTTCCCAGAGCTCCTCCCCGTCGCCTCGTGGAATCGTAACAGAAATATCCGGATTTGAGAACTCTTTGAATATCGGAAGGTCGGAGAGGATTACAGGCCTACCGCAGGCGTAGGCTTCGAGGATGACGAGGGGGACGTCGAATTTTCCATGCATATCGGCAACGGGGAAGGTGACAATGTCGGCAATGTTATAGAGTGCGGCGACGTCGGAGACGGTATCGCTAAAACGAATACGGTCGAGAATGCCGGCATCGAGAAAACGTTTTTTGAGTTCTTCTTTTTTTTGCTGGTCGGCGCGGTTTTTCACGCGGAGGGCGAAGAGGAATCGCAGATGATTGTTTTTTTGGATTTCTGCCCGGAGATGCGCAATGAGCATATCGGCAATCATGTCGGTTGCCCCGAGCCGGGCGTATTCGCCGGCATAGGAAACGACAAAATCCCGAGGGGAGAGATTGAGTCGTTCGAGTGTCCCAGGATCTTTCGGCTTTGGCGAGAATCGATCGAGGTCGATTCCGGGGTATACTCGCGAGACGTTCTGGAATCCGAAACTTTGCAGTTTATTCTTCGAATGGTCGGTGTAGACGACGAGTTTTTTCGCAAAGAACATCTGTTTCCATTGTTCTTCAGTCCATTGTTCTTCGCGGAGAGTTGCGATGGTTTGAATGGTATTCTGGTGAGATCCGAACATTTTCTGGAGAAGGAAGGAGTTGAAGGGAGTCGGCGTGAAGAGAAAATGGACGATATCGAAACGATGTCTCGCTCGAGCGAGAAATGATATCAAGCGGAGTTTCGCTTTGAAATCGAAATGGCCGCTTCTAAATATCGGGTGCTGGACGATATTTTCTCCAAGTCCGTCAAGCTTATCTTTCGCCGTAAGGAGATGAAATTCAAACTCCGGGTTGCGGAAGCTCTTCGCGAGGGAGTACGCGAAATTTTTGGAAGCTTCATCCCAAGGAGGGACAAGCGGGCGCGTCACGAGGAGAATTTTCTGTTTGATCGGCATAAAACTAGTGGCAGCATATCACGAATAACGGGAGGGGAATAGAAAACCGGAAGACAGAATGTCTAGTTTCTTGGGAGGCTTCTCCTTAGTTTGCCTTATCTTATATGGAGTCATTGGAGTTAGGTTAATACTGTTGATATTTGTCGTAACCTAGAGTATATTGTCTCGATGTTCTTTGAGAAAGAGAATCTGTTCTTGGAAACCTGAAACTTGGAGGTGCGGCGATGCTTCGACGATACTTGAGAGTAGCGTGGTATGTGTGTTTCCTCGTTTTTTTCAGCTTAGCTGTCTATAGAGGGTGGTCTGATCCTTGGATTCTAGCGATTTCTTTGTTGTTGCTGGGCGTTTGTTTCTCGGCGTATTTCAGAGGTCTTATCTCTGAAGAAATCGAAAAGATGTCGGACTGTCCTTTCTTGTCCGTTCTCGGGATTGTCGGCTTCCTTTTTCTCATTTCTGGAAATGAACTTCTTGTGACGTGGACTGGAGAGAATTCGGTCGTTTCCTGCTTGTTGAAAACGATAGAATTTCTGCTTGCGTCCATTGCGCTTTGGGTAGCTTTCCTGGAAGGGGCATATTCTTTGTATAATTTTTTGAGAGAAAAGTTCCGTGGAAACGGAGGAGAAGATGAAGGCGCGCCCCCTCCAGTGAGAGATCATTCATGATCCGTCCGTGGTATTTCGTTTTCTGTGAGAGTTGTTCTTTATCTCTTGTATATTTCTTTTCGCTTCGACCAATCTCTGCTCGAAGCGTTTTCTTTTCCGTCTATCCATACGGTGATTCGGACAGGTTTCCCTTCCGGATTTTGGGCAGGGATAATCTTTTCCTCCCCGGCCGCTATTTCGATGGAATCGGACCGGACATTCGAACCATCGATCGAGATGTTAAAGGAAAACAATCTCGAGTTGCCGAAATTCTCAAGAGAGAAACTTGCGTCGGCTGCATTGGTTGAAATGAATGCTATGGACCACCAGTCAGAATTCGTTGGATTTTCGAGGTAGCTTGTTCTTTGCCAGAGAATCGCGCCGCAGACGACGGTAACGATGGCAACTATTGTGACAAGAAACGAATCTTTCATAGAGACGAGAATGAGGTTGGTTCCGCCTACTTGGACCGCTTGTATACGGCTATGTCGTCCGAAGCGTAGAGAAGCGACATATTTTTTGCCCGGTTAAACTGAGCTGAGTCAAATCTCGGGTTTACGACAACGGTTGACACTCCAGTCGATTCGAAACAGGAAATACCTTTGGGAGTATTGGGGGCGGATATCATGAGGAGCGTGCATTGTTCCCGCGGGGTTGAATCATCTGCATAGCGGCGGAAATAGCCTCTCGAAAGAGGGTAAGAATAATCTCTCATAAAGAAGAGTTTCATCCAGGAATCGGCGGCAATATAATTGTGGTCTTTGAGGATCCACTCGTTTTCAGGTATTTGCCCTACGAGCCAATTCGAAACAGCGTACGTTTGGGTGGCTCCCTTGGCGTTTGTCGTTGAGAGTGCGCCTGAATTATCAAAAAAGCCTCCAGTGATGATGGTGACAAAGAGAACTGCAAATGACCATTGCAGGAGACGGTTTGGCGTTCCAGTTCTGTTTTTCCGAAAGAAGAGATGAACAAGAGAAAATCCGGCAAGGAGCGCTATGGGAAAGGATGCGTAGGTTCCAATTCGATTTGATGGGATATCGAGGAGAACTGCTCCCGGGAAGAGCGACATAATAATGAGTCCGAATCCCCAGCCGACCATGATGGCCGCTCCGATATTTCGTTTTGCATTTGAAAATGCAAGCGTGAGAAGCGCAGCAAGTCCGAGTCCGAGCCGGGAGCTTCCCGTTCCGACGGAGAATTCTGAAAACTCGAGTCCTTCGCGGGTCGATTTCGACGGACTTCCGAGGGCAGTGTCGACGGCATGCATATCGAGATATGTTGGCGTATAGATAAAGAGAACGGTTACGACAACGAATGCGAGAGTGGCCATTGGAAACGGAGAGAGGAGGATTCGAAGATTGTCTCGAAGCGTCGAAATGGCGTTTTTTGGACCGAACGCAATGAATGAAAGGAGCGAGAAGAGGGAAATGTAGAGGAATACGAGCGTCGAGAGATGATGCGTGAACCCGAGTGTTCCGAGAAACAGGAGGGCTATCGCAAACCAGATGACGCGCTTCTCTCTGAGAGCACGAAAGAACGAGAGAATAATCACGGGGATGAAGAGATTTCCGAGGAGGTTTCCAATAACTCCGCCGCTTACATACTTCGCCTCCGGGGACGAAATTGCCCAGAGCGGACCAGCGATAAATGCAACAATGAGGAATCCCTTCCGAGCCATTCCGGGTCCTTGGAAAATTTCTTCAAAGAAACGGTAAGCGAGAATGCTCAATGCGAATATGGTTGCGATATTTGCAAAGAGGAGGAAGATCGACGGAAATGCTGACAAGAAATCTACGCCGGAAACCAGCGCGATGGCAGCGAAGGGAAGGTGTTCTCCGATGATGAAATCGTCGATCGGTTCTGGGGCGGTGAGTGTATTTTCCCCGTTCTCGAGCGAGACGTTTATCTTTTGGTATTCTGGGATTGATCTGGATTGGACAATGGTTTTTGCCCAGTACATGTGATGTCCCAGGTCTGTTGAGGTTGGTAAAATGGCGTCCCAGAGAAATGCGGCTTTGAAGGTGATAGCCAGAATAAATATTCCGATGAAGATCAAGGATTCTCCTTTGGAGAAACGCAAGCTTTCAAATCCGAACCAATCCTTAAAGGAGCCTCTTCTTTTTAGGAAAAAGATGAGTAGTATTGGGATGACGGTTAAGAATCCGGAGAGGGAAAGGATCGACGTTCTTGAGATTGGAATCCCGAATCTTGCTAAGTAGAGCATTCCAAAATCAATGAGGGTAATACTGCCAACGAGAGAGAGGACGAGGAATTCAAAGACGAGCAGACGAAGGGATGATCGCTGCAAGAAGAAGAGAAGCCAGACTGCACCAGGGAGAAGAAAAAGGATGAAGAATGCAAGAAGGAAGAGGGGGAATTGAGTGATGTTCATGAGTTTTTGTTTCTAATGTCCGACTTCATTGTTGCATTCCGCCCGGCTTTCTTCAAATCGTGTTCGCCGGTCACGCGAGCGATAGTTTCTTCAATGCAGTCCATGTATTGGGCGGATATTGTATTCCAGCTGAAGTTTTGGATGATGTATTGTCTGGTGCTCTCTCGGAGGGCGTTCCGAACGGATTTGTCACTTATGAGACGCTCGATTTTTTGTTTCCAATCGGAAGCGTTTTCCGGTTCGGCAAACATGCCGTTCCGCCCCTCCGAGAAAGCATCTCGAAGTCCTTCGAGGCGAGACACGATGACTGGCGTGCCGCATGACGCAGCTTCGAGTGGAGTGAGACCGAACCCTTCCATATCGTTTGGTACGGATATGTTCGGCTGTATGAAAATATCCGCAGTGTTCATGAGAATGTCTCGAGCGTGGTTGGTGATGTATCCGAGAGTTTTTACTTGAGTAAAGAGGCGAGTTTCTTCGATGGCGGCACGAATATTGTCCCGATCTTGGCCATCGCCTGCAATGACGTAGATGGTTGTTTTCGGAAGGGACGGAAGGACGTTCCGGATAAACCAAGCGACGCCTTTGCGTCTTGCAAGCCGCCCAATGGTGAGAAGGACTTGTTTTCCGGATACGGATGTATCGATGATCCCTTCGAGGTCTTTCCTCGTATACTCCGGATGGAAGTGTTGGTTCGGATCGATGCCGTTCGGAACGAACTTGAAGCGCTCTCTTGGGATGCCATGGCGGATGCCCGTCTCTATTGTCTCGTTTCCGACTGCGATGAGGCGGTCGAGTCTTGGCAGGAATTTTTGAACCCAGAGAATTTGATAGAGGAAAAACGGATAGGTAATGTCAAGTCCATGAACGATGGAGAGGACTGGTTTCTTTGGGAAAAACACTTTGATGAACCAACCAACGAGAGACAGTACCCCGTCTCCGAGCAGTATCGCATCGTATTTTCGAATTGAGACGAGTGTATAGATTAGTGCGTACGGGAGAAACAATGGGAGCATTTTCTTTCCGAATCGATTTGCGATGATGGTGGTGTTCGATTGGGAACAAAGTTCTTTCCCAAGCGAGAAGTTTTGATTCTCGATGCCGCCGACGACAGGCGGATACGCTCGGGAAATAAAGAGAATGCGGAGCATACGGGAAGTTTCAATTTTCTACTGATTCAGGGAGGCGCAAGTTCCAAAAATAATAATTCTCAGATATTGGGATTGATTTTCAAAGTTTCTTGTTGAGAGACCTTTCTTTTCAAGAGAATTCTTTCCCAAACGAATGAGAGGATGATGGCGATAGAGATGGAAATTCCTCCAGTAATAGGGAGAAGAAACACTGAAAGTGCGGATAAAAAGCTCGTAAAACTACTTCCATTTGGAAGTTGGGAAATTGAAATGCCAATGTTGATCATTGAAAAAATAATTCCGCCGTAGACTAGTATTGACAGGAGGAGGTAGGAAGAAGAGATTATTCGATTTTTCAATCCATTATTCTGCTGACACTGCCGATAAGAGAGCTCGCTTACAATCGGAACAAAGAGAAACGGGGAGGTGGCTGAAAAAAAGAGGGGAAAAAGGGGTGCAAAGCTATAATTTAACGAGAGAATCCAATACTCGGCGGCCACGGCGACTATAGGTATTGCAAATAGGGTAAGTAATAAAGCTATTCTTGATATTTTTGAGAATCTTGCCCAATGGGCTATTCCGAGATAGACGACGGATCCCACTACGCAACCACCCACGAAAAAGAGAGACTTTTCATCCATAAATAGATTCGAGATAAAAGGTAAACCAGCCTTATTTTTTATAGAGCTTCTTTGTGAGATAAAGCTGCTCTTCGATGAGCCTTCGGTTTGATTTCACCATATCCGCAAGGAGCGCAAAGACGACGAATTGCAGGCCGATCACAAAGGAAATGGCCGAAAAGAAGAGATAGTTCCGGTACGGGGTTATTTTAAGGTCCTGCATGTAGAACACAAGGAAGAGAAGGAAGAGTATGCAGGAAACTCCCATGAGGAAAAATCCCGGAATGCCAAAGAATTTCATCGGCCGGACATCTCGAACAGCTCGGACGATGATGCGGGAACTCTGCCGGATATAACGAAGAACGCTCTTTGTCATTTTCGATTTTCGGTCTGCAAAATACGTAACTTCGACTGGAACCCAGAGGATTCGGAGATTTTTTCCGATGGCGTCGATGATGACCTCTTGCGTATAGGTGAAATTTTCGAGAAGACTGAGGCGGAGAAGCGCCTCTCGATTATAGGCTCGGAACCCGCAGGTGAGATCTTGTATGGGCGTTTTGAGAAATCCGGATATGAGTTTTGCGGCGACTCGATTCAGGCGGTCTTTGACGAGCGGGATGTTTTTTGCGGCGAACTCTCCGAATCGGTCGGCGCTGACGATTTCAGCCTTTCCGGAGAGAATCGGTTCGATGAGGAGCGCGATGTCATGCGGATTGAATTGGCCGTCGGCGTCAATGTTTACGAAGAGATCAGCGTCATCTTCAAGAGCGGCCTCGACTGATGTTCGAAAGGTTTTTCCGAGGCCCATGTTTCTCGGATGAACAATAACTCGGTCTGCGCCGGCATCGCGAGCAATCGATCCGGTACGATCGCTTGACCCGTCATCTACCACTTGTACGACCACTGTGTCTACGCCCTGGAATGACCGGGGGATTCTCCGTATCGTATCTCCGATTTTTTCCGCCTCATTAAAGGCCGGGACATTGACGATGAGCTTCATAAGAAGTGGTGATAGGAGCGGGAAATGATGCAAAAATGTTATTTCTTTTTTATGAGTTTTGAAAATTCAAAACATGCGACAGGGCACCGGGCCTTTTCTACCCCGTCCTTTTCTATCGTCTTCTGACATTCGATTGCGACGCCGAAGCAGCGGCTCTGGCTTTCTTTTACGTAGTTCCAGTTTATTTCGTAGTGGAAAAAATTTAGAAGGAAGCTCCCGACGACAACGGCACCGACAACCCAGATGGCAAGACGAATGATATGGAACATACTTGTGGAGAAAAACGATCAACTTTTGAGGTCTTCGCAATTTTTATTCACTGGTTGACGATGTCTGTGGGAATTCTCTGAGGGAGATTCCTCTTGTTTCTATCTCCCGATTCCTTTGTATACGATACCAGCTTTTTTGAAGGCGGATTTGTTGTCGAAGGCGTTTTTCCCGTCAACGAAGACCTTGACGCGGTGTTTCTTGAGAAGTGCCGGAGTGATCGCTTCGCGGAATTCTCGATGATCGGTCGCGAGAATGATAGCGGTTGACTTCTTGAGGATCGCGTCAAGCGATTTTAGGCTTGATTGGTGGAGTATGTGCGGGTCGTAGGTTTCGACGCGAGCGCCGTGTTGTTTCAGGTGATCGACGATGGCAAACGAGGGGGATTCTCGAACATCATCAATATTCGCCTTATAAGAGAGACCGAGTACGCCGACGACAGAACCATTTACCGGGAGTTTGACGGCATTGAGCGCATCCTGGAGAAGTTCGACGGTATACGCGGGCATATCGTTGTTTATCTCGCGCGCGAGGCGGAGGAATTTGTGATCGAATCCGGCGCGTTTCGCTCGTTCGATGAGATAGTACGGATCAACGGGAATGCAATGGCCGCCCACTCCGCATGACGGGAAGTGCGGCATAAAGGAAAATGGCTTGGTTGAAGCCCCTCTTATGACGTCGGCGACATCGATATCGAGTTTGTCGAATGACCTCGCAAGCTCATTGACGAATGCAATATTGATATCGCGGAAAGAGTTTTCGACGACCTTCACCGCCTCAGCTTCCCGGACGGATTTCATGGGGCGGATCTCCCCATCGACTATCGACCGATAAAACTCGACGGCTCTTGCAAGTCCGGAAGCATCGAGTGCTCCGACGACGCGCGGGATATTGGTGACATTCCATTTCTCGTCTCCGGGATTGATGCGTTCCGGGCAATGAGCAAGGGATACGTCTTTTCCGACTCGATGCCCTGCCTTTTCAAATATTGGCGCGACGACCTCTTCGGTGACTCCCGGGTTGACGGTGGATTCAAGGACAACAAGCGAGCCTTTTCTCATGTTGGCAGCGATAGTTTCTGCGGATCGAATAACTGGCCCGAGATCCGGGTTGTGCAATTCGTCGACGGGCGTCGGAACGCATATGAGAATGATATCGCAACTCCTTATGACGTTTGGATCCGATGTCGCCGGGAAGAAATGAAGGGGAAGTTGTTCTTCGAGGTAACGGTCTTCAATGGGGCTTTTCCTACTGTTGATAGCGGCATTTCTTTCTTCGTTGAGATCGAATCCGAAGACGTCATAGCCTTTCTCTTTTGCCCTGATTGCAAGGGGAAGGCCGACATATCCGAGGCCGACGATGCATACCGCATCTTTCTTTTTGGAAGTTGTTTTCACTGGTTTCATATGCTGCATTACAGTGGGTAAAGCGCGAACTGTATGAATTGGGAGCGAGCGGAGTATCGAGTGCCTTTCCAGGGTTACTTCGGAGTCACTGGAAACTTCAGTGTTATTGTAAGGGAGGCGTTTCGAAAAGTCGAGGCGCTGGAGTATTTCCGATATATACAATATATACTGAAATTCGGAATTCTTGTGATATATTCAAGCGCCCAGATCGTCTTTTTTGATTTTTTTCGTTTACCCCTGCGTTTTGTGGTATCCAGGGAGTTTTGATATACTGTTTCTCACGGCGGAAGAGGATGTTTTGACCCGTTTGGCGAGTAGCGATCTTAAATTCGTGATGCGAGACGATATGATCCGATATGAAACGATAAAAAAGACAGACCCGAAGGTGGCGGCGGCGATACAGAGTGAGGTGAAGCGCCAGGAAGACGGGTTAGAGATGATCGCCTCGGAAAATTACGCATCAA
>CAZETL010000015.1:0-15414 GCA_964515255.1 uncultured Bdellovibrionales bacterium
AGGAGGTGGTGGGGGTTCAGGAGGTGGTGGGGGCGGAGGAAGTGGAACGGGAATGTGTACCCCGGAGGGATATGTGACGACTGGGTCGGAGTCCCAGGTGAAGTCCGGAGCTTTTGGGATTAGAGGTGCCTTCAAGGCATATCTCGGCATTGATGTGAACGGAAAGCCGGTGACTCATGTAGGGACCCCGACGGACTCCTCGGATGCGGCGACAAAAGACTATGTCGACCAGGCGATCGCCCGCGCATCTGGAGGAGGCGGTGGTTCGGGGGGCGGAGGAGACGGATTGACTGGCGGGTGTTCTATCAGTAGAGGGGGAAAGAGACAAATGCAGCAAATCAATTGGGGAAGCGGCTGCAAGGTTCCTGTATCGGATTTTGCCGCTCAGCCACAGAGTTGCACTGAGGCTGCAGATTCCGGGTATGAGTGCGGGGCAACGAGTCGCACCTGCGGATCTGGCGGTCCTGGAAGTGAGAATCCAGGCTGGTGCGATCTGTGGACTGTGACGTGTGCGTGTGTGAAGAAGTCCTCGAATCCGTCAAGCGGATCTGTGACCGGCGGTTGCATTGTCCGGAAGGAGGGGAATGGAAGTCAACAGCAATTTGGAAATTGGGGAAGCGGCTGCAAGGCACTGTCTTCTGATCCGTATAGCAGTCAGCCATATGGATGTGAAGACGCCGCCGCTTCTGGGTATAAATGTGGGTTATTTGGTTTGACATGCAGTCCTGAAGATGCAACGCATCAATTTTGTTACTCGTGGACGAAGTCGTGTCTCTGTTTGAAAAATTAAAGAAATTTTTATGGTGTTTCGGGCGATTGGAGTCTGGATGCGCAATTCAATAAGTCCCGAAAAGATGAGTTAAAATAGAACTTCGGATTTATGTTGCTGATATCTCGATTCAAAAATCAAAATACCCGATCTCGATGGCGTGTTTTTTCTGTTTCTTCTTCCTTGGTTCTTCTTGGTACTCTAGTGGCAGTGGTTTACTTTCCTTTCGTGACGGAAGCTCGCTCGAGTGCCGAGGTAACGGCTGAGCGAGTGGCGGAGACAGCCAGCAATATGCTGGTAAAAAAGATCCGGGAGGCAACCTCGAGTGCTTCAATATCGTCACTTGGCTCTTGTTCTGGTGACATGATAACGGGAAAGGCGGATCAGGGCACGTTCGAAGCGAGGTTCTTTGATGTATCAAAGGATCCACTTTCTTGTTCTGATAAAATTTCACGAATTCTTGTACTTGAAGTAACGGGCTTTTTTGAAGGAGCGAAGTTTGTTCTTTCTCTTCGAATAGCTCCGGCTGAATCCGAATTCCGCTGCGTTGGATCCCGTCCCAATTATTCTCGAGGTTATCCGGGGGACGGAGAGGGGTTGACTGGAGACCTCGCCTGGCAGCATGCGGATGCCAATACTTCCAGAAAATGCGAATTCTCGTGTCTTTCGGGGCATCCCTGGGATGGGAGTACGTGTCCTGGCGGTGACTCTGGCGAGAGTGGCGGCAATGGGTATGTGACGACTGGAAGTGAAAATCAAGTGAAGACGGGGTCTTTGGGAGTGAAAGGCGCGTTTAAGGCGTATTCAGGCATGGATGCCGGCGGCGATCGGATATCGAATGTTGCCGATCCTTCCAATGGATCTGATATGGCGAATAAACGCTATGTGGACGATGCTATTAAAAAGGCTTTTGGGCAATAGCAATGATGCGTCCTTGACAAAATATCTTCTGGACGATAGAGTGGTGGAAAGCTTTGGAGAAGCCATTTTATGCTTACGATTCGATTCAATAGAGTAGGAAGAAAGAACCGACCGAGTTTCCGTGTCGTCCTTCAGGAACACACGATTGCTCCCGGCGGTCGTCACATAGAGATTCTTGGAAGTTATGATCCCTTCCTCAAGAAGGCGGTTGTGAAGAGCGATCGGGTGAAGCACTGGATATCACAAGGGGCTGGCGTATCTGATTCAGCTTTTAACCTCTTGGTTCGCGAAGGAGTTTTGGAAGGAAAGAAACGAACTGTCAAAGTTCCGAAACCAGTAGAGAAGAAGGATGAAGCAGTTCCCGTTGCTGCTACGGCGGAAGAGGGGAAATAATACGGAAATCGGTCAGTGTCGAATTCTTGAGATGCAGTCGATGCAGTCGATGCAGTCCGCGATTCTTCGGTTGAGTTGGTTAAAAAGCTGAGGGGAATTTTCCGAAGACATGAGGCGGCTTCTTAAAAGGAAGCGGAGGTCCTTACGAGGAAATCAAAAAGGAAGGCTTCTTGCTTTCCCTGTCAATTTTTTTGGCAGTGGTTTTCTGGTGAGGGGAGGGGCTGCTCTATGTCCGCGGAAAAGCGGACTTTTTTGTTTGGCTGGATTTCTTATTTGGAGATATTCTCTGGATGGATATTCGGCCTTGCAATCTTGTGCAGTGAATGCGGGTAAAACGAATCGCTGTGCATTCCTGGGGAATGCGGTCGAGTTTCCTGGATTATTCTTTTGGTATATTCTTCCTTATTGGTATGCAGACGAAAAAGCAAAAACAGGAGATTATGGAGGATGTAACCGAACGCCTTCGAACATCCAAGTCAGTAGTGTTTGCTGAGTACGCCGGGTTGAGCGTCAAGGAATCCATGGAGCTCCAGCGAGAAATGAGAAAGATCGGAGGATCACTCAAAGTAACGAAGAAAACGCTTCTCTCAATTGCTCTCAAGTCAGCTGGAATTGAAGTGAATGCGAGGGATCTCTCTGGACAAATTGTTACCGCTTTTTCTCCTGACGAGGTTTCTGCCGCGAAAACGTTCGTCGAATTTGCAAAGAAACATCCGGCGCTTGTAATTGCAGCTGGTGCGCTTGGTTCAAAGCAGCTTACGCTGGAAGAGGTGACTGCGCTGTCAAAACTCCCGTCGCTTCTCGAACTTCGAGCGAAGCTTGCTGGAACATTGCAAGCTCCGATAGCTGGTTTTGTCCGAACGCTTTCCGGGAATGTGTCTGGTCTTGTTCGTGTTCTAGGTCGCATCGCTGAGCAAAAAAGTGCGTGATTCGGGAAGGTCTTGTTGAGTTTATTTTTCCTAATATTATTTTTATGACTGAGGAGAAAAAGGAATCAGTGGAAATTCCGGCGAAATTTGCAAAACTTGTTGAAGAGATTGAAAAAATGAGCGTACTCGATCTCTCAGAACTCGTGAAAGTTCTCGAAGAGAAGTTTGGTGTTTCGGCGGCTGCTCCTGTCATGATGGGAGCTGCTCCCGTTGGCGGAGCAAGCGGAGCGGCGGATGCTCCGGCGGAGAAAACCGATTTTGACGTCGAGCTTACTTCGGCAGGGGCGCAGAAGATTAACGTGATCAAGGCGGTCCGTGAGATTACCGGACTCGGACTCAAAGAGTCGAAAGACCTTGTTGACGGCGCTCCGAAAATAGTGAAAGAAAAGGTGACAAAGGCCGATGCCGAAACTATGAAAAAGAAGCTTGAGGAAGCTGGAGCAACGGTTACCTTGAAGTA
Source organism: uncultured Bdellovibrionales bacterium (assembly GCA_964515255.1). Lineage (GTDB taxonomy): Bacteria > Patescibacteriota > Minisyncoccia > Moranbacterales > UBA1568. The sequence continues at coordinate 3,473 of CAZETL010000015.1, forward strand.
GTGTGTTTGCGGTTGGAGAGCGTGATGAATGTGACTCGGCAGTTTCTTTCTGCCGAGACAGAAACCCCGAATTACTCGGGGTTTCTGCTTTTTTGTGTTATATTTCACGCATATCTTATAACCTGCGTCTTTATGGGGTCATCGGCACTTTCAAGCTTTCTCACTGAGAAGATTCGTGGCGGAGTCAGAAAGGCGGATCTTGAAGAGCAGTTACGGGCGGTCGGATGGAGCGAGGAAGAAATTGATCGTTCCTATGTTCAAGCGCTTCTCCTTGCTGGTGTCCCGGCTCCCGAGGCAAACGAGTCAAAGGGGTATTCAAATCGGGTGTCGGCTGTCGAGGTAGTTGTGAGCGTTTTCTCGTTTGTCCTTTTGGGAATAATTGTGGCGGCGTTGATAACTTTGTTCTTTGAAATTATCAATAACTTTTTTCCTGATCCGCTCTTTGGCGAAAAAGCCTCTTCCGAGGCGATCCACTATGCTATCGCGTCGCTCGTGATCGGTTTTCCGCTCTACTATTTCTCCCTCAAACTCTGGCTTGGGAACTTCCGAAAAGAAGAGGGGAAAAGGGAATCTTCTCTCACGAAAGCTTTCACTTACCTCGTGCTTCTTGTCGCGTCAATAGCGATTGTTATCGATCTTATCTTCTCACTCTATTCTTTTCTACAAGGAGAAATGACGTGGCGCTTCTTTCTAAAAGCGCTGACAATCCTTGTTTTGTCTGGAGGAATTTTTGGTTTCTATGTAATGGAACGGCGGCTAGTGCAATATCAGAAACGAGTTCCTCGGAATGTCTACTTTTCTTTTGCGTGGGGGTGCCTTGGAATGATTCTCTTTGGAATCGCGCTCGGGTTTTTCGTTGCTGGTTCTCCGTCGACGGCGCGGAAACGCGCTTTCGATGACCGCCGTTCAAGCGATCTCGAGTCGCTTTCGACATGCATCAATGACTACGCTCAGCAGTCTCAAAAGTTTCCGGATTCATTGGAGAGTCTTTCTCAGTCCGCTTTCCTTTCCTACTGTGGCAATGGAAGAGATCCCGAGACTGGGAAGCCATACGAGTATAGGGTAGTGACGGCATTTTCTCTGGACCCGAACGCATTAAATCCAGATGCAAAAACTGTCTGGGAAGGCGTCTATGAGTTGTGCGCTGATTTTTCTCTCAAGTCGAGCGGGCAGATGTTTCAAGATGGTGGCATGTCCTCGGTTATTGCCCTTCCAGACCCGGATACTGGATGGTATAGCCACTCAGAAGGCCGAAATTGCAAGACAAAGACAGTATCTGTCTCTGTTTTGCCTGCATCTCGGTGAGGAACTCCTGAAAACTTTCCGAGAAGCTTCTCAAAGAACCGTTCGAGAGTTTCCTCGAACGGTTTTTTTCCGGTACTTATCAGAGTTTGTCTTGAGAATTTTCCGTGGTATAGGTTTTCATTTCTTTGATCCATGTGTTGCAGATTTTTTCGGAATAGAACGGGTACGCTTCGGTTTCAATGCGCTTAAAAGATTCTTACGATTGACTCGAGATTATTTTTCTCTGTCAACTTTTCTCTGTCAACATTGACACCGAGAGAGGTTCTTTTACAATGGGGAACACTGTGAGTGCTATCTGTGAGTCTGGACGATATGATTACCCTGAAAAATGTCACGAAACGTTTTGGCCGGATGAAGGCTGTTGATGACCTTTCCCTTTCGATTGAAAAAGGTGAAGTGGTCGGGTTCCTCGGGCCAAATGGCGCTGGAAAAACGACGACGCTTCGCATGATGGCTGGATTTCTCGTTCCGGATAAAGGAACAGTTTTGATTGACGGTATCGATGTTGAACGAGAGCCAACTCTTGCGCAGCGGAAGATAGGGTATTTGCCGGAGAATAATCCGCTCTATAAGACGATGCATGTTGGCGAATTCCTTGACCTTGCTGTTCGACTTCATGGTGTTATTCCTACTAGTCGTGAGTCGTCAATTGATTCGGTTGTGCGGTCAGTAGGCATTGCTGAGGTGTTTTACCGGCCGATCGGAGAACTTTCGAAGGGGTACCGGCAGCGCGTTGGCATTGCTGCGGCACTTGTCCATAAGCCGGATATTATAATTATGGACGAGCCGGCCGAAGGTTTGGATCCTAACCAGCGAGATGAAATCCGCCATCTTATAAAAGATCTCGCGAAAGAGCGGACCGTTATTCTTAGTACGCATGTCATGCAGGAAGCGTCGGCTGTCTGCAGTCGACTTATTATTATCCAAAATGGAAAAATCGTGGCTGATGGTGGTCGGGATGAAGTAGCTCGACTCTCATCGGATAACCGGAAATTGATTGTGGATATTGAGGGGAATGGGATTGAGGCAGCGATACGTTCGTTGATCGGGGGAGGCTCGATATCGGTGCTGAGTCGGAAGGGGAATCGAATTTCCCTCGAGCTTTCACTGAAGCGAGACCAAGAAATCTGTCCCGATCTTTCGAGGATCGCTTGGCAAAATAAGTGGGTTTTCTGGGGGGTGCACGAGGAGGAGCGTGGCCTCGAAGATGTATTCCGATCGCTAACAAAGGGAGAATGAGTGATGCAATGTATGAGCTGAGTTTACGTTTATGAAGAACATCCTGAAAAATATTCTCACGGTTGCCAGGAAAGAATGGCAGTTTCAGCTCAACAATCCGGCAGCATACATAGTCGTCGGATCTTTCATGTTGCTTTGGGAGTTTCTGTTTTTCAGGAATATTTTTCTTATTGGTGAAGCATCGCTTCGAACGCTGTTTGATCTTCTCCCCTGGATCTTCCTTGTGGTGGTTCCTGCGCTCACTATGGGGTCGCTTGCCGAAGAGAAAAGCGAGGGTACTCTGGAATTCCTCTTGACTCGGCCAATTCGCATCCACGAGTTAATTCTTGGAAAATTCTTTGGAATATTCGGGGTTTTTTGCGTCACTCTCTTCTTTATTTTCCCGCTTGCCTGGAGTTTGGGGAAATTCGGACACCTTGATTGGGGAGAGGTTGCCGCACAGTATCTCGCGGCAGTGATGCTGAGCTCGTTGTTTGCAAGTCTTGGAATATTCGTATCGAGTATCTTCCTGAGCCAGGTATCAGCATTTGTCACGTCATCTATCGTCGGGTTCTTTCTTCTCGTGTCCGGTACTGAGATGGTGACTTCGCGCCTCCCTCTCTCGGTTGCCCCCTTTCTGGACCAACTCTCAGCAGCAAGTCATTTTGATTCTCTGGCGCGTGGAGCTGTCGATGTTCGGGATTTGTGGTATTTTCTTTCTTTCGTTGCTATCTTTCTCTCCGGTGCCGCGGTAGTTCTTTTGAAAGGGAAATATGGGGAAAAGAAGAAAGTTTTGCGTCAATTTCGACTTGTTTCTTTTCTCGCCGTGGGCATTGTCGTACTCTCGAATATCGTTGGATCGCGAATTCCTGGACGTTTCGACTTTACGGAAGAAAAGCGATACACGCTTTCCCCTGCCACAATATCTCTTCTTGGGTCGCTACCGGACGATGTGACGAGCATAACGCTGTATGCCTCGGGGAAACTTCCTACGCAGCTTCAGCCGACGCTTCGAGAGGCGGAGGATGTGCTCCGTGACTATGCGGCAACCTCTGGCGGAAAGATCCATTTCTTTGTTAAGGACCCCTCCCTCGGTGGCGATATTGCCGATGAAGCCGAGTCCCTTGGAATTCAATCAGTTCGTTTCAATGTTGTTTCCCAGGAAGAGTTTCAGGTGAAGGAAGGGTATCTCGGCGTGGTTGTTTCTTCCGGAGGGAAACACAAATCTATTCCGTTTCTGCAAAACACAGGGAGTCTCGAATATCAGATTTCAGGATTTCTCCAGGAACTTACGACTGATAAAAAACCAAAAATCGGTTTCATAACTGGGCATGGCGAAAAGAGTCTCTCGCAAGATTATCGTACGGTCTTTGCTGAGTGGGGAAAACAGTTTGATATCCAGGAAATATCAGCCGAATCCGACGACGGGAAAAACTTGAGCGTTCCGCCTGGAAAGCCTTCTTCTCAGAAGCTGGGTCAAAATAATGCAGGTGTTCCAGAAGAAAAACATTTCTCCATTCCGGACGATATCGATACCCTTATTATTGCCGGGCCGAATGCTGTCTATTCCGCTAGTGAGCGGAAGACCCTCTCGGAGTTTCTGAATCGTGGAGGCAATGCCTTCTTCTTGCTTGATGGTGTGACGGTTTCTTCGCAGGCTATGGCGGCTTCGCAGAACAAGAATAGTCTTTCGGACTTTGTGAGAGATCAAACAGGGGTTGATGTTCGGGAAGATCTTGTCTTTGATTTGCGATCGAATGAATCGGTGAGCTTTGGTGGCGGACGAATGCAATATATTCTCCCATACCCACTTTGGGTTCGAGCAGTCCGAGAACAGACAACCTCTCCGATCGTTGCAAAAATACAAAGTCTGACGCTTCCGTGGCCAAGCTCGATTGAATTCGACGATAAGGCGGTGGGTGAAAAGGGATTTCGCATCGAACCGCTGTTTACCACGACGGAGAATGGAGGATCGATCGGGGATGACCTTTCGATTGTTCCGGATCAAAAATGGCCACGGGACAGTCTCGGGAAAAAGTTGCTTGCAGTGGCTCTTTCGCAGGAATCCAAGAATGGAAAATCTCGAATTGTCGTCGTGGGGAATTCTGGATTTCTTTCGGAACAATTTATGCAGAACAGTCCGGAGAACCTTGCGTTCGCATTGGAGTCCCTTTCGTGGCTGAGTCAAGAATCATCTCTTGGGTCAATTCTCATTAAGAATGCTCCGAGTCGGAAGTTTTTGTTCTCGAGCTCCGCCGATCCGGATCTCCTCAAATTTGGAAATATGGGCTTTGTCTTTCTTGTTGTTGCGGGGTACGGGTCGTTTCGGCTTTATCGTCGAAGGCAGCAAAGGCGGAAGGTCTATCCAGGGAGAGGGGAATTCTGATACACTAATGCAGGACAAATATGAGGCCAGTTTTTCTTAAGATAGTTGCTGGAATATTCTTGGTGCTTCTTGCGGTGGCGGCTTTTCCAATGGTGTTATCCCATTTTGGGCAAAACAGTCGCATGACATCTCAGGGATCGAGCGTTGATTTTTCTGGGTTTCGCGATGACTCGGTTTCCCGGATTTCTTACTCACAAAACGGACGCCAGGAAGTCGTTCTTGATCGAGCGTCGGATATATGGAAGATCGGTGCCGATGAAGCTGACAAAGAAAAGGTCTCAGGGTTTTTTCTGGCTCTTTCGGAAATGCGAATTCTCGACATGGCATCGAAGAACGAGAGCAACTTCGGGAAACTTGGCGTTGATCAAGGGAGTGCGATCAAGCTCTCCCTCCGAAGGACGGATGGCAATGAAAAGGTCTTCTTCATTGGAAAAGCGAGCGATGTTCCGGGAGTATTCTTTCTTCGAAAGGATGGGGTAAAAAATACGTATTCAGCGCGAGGGGCGTTGCGCGAACTTCTGTCGAAAGATGCTTCTTATTGGAAGCGTGCCGAGGCGACGGGAGTGAGCGGAGCATCGAAGAAGTAGAATAGTCAAGAGGGAATTCTAAAGAGTGGCTTTAATAAATATAAAGAGCAATCGTATGGATTTGCAGGAAATATTCAAGCGCATTCAGGAAATAAAAAAAGAGCAGCGGGATATCAAGAAGGAATATCGCGATTCATTGGCTCAAATGCCTGATTATTCGAAGGCTATCGAAGAACTCGAGAAGGTAAAGGAAAAGAAGTTAATGTACGAACAGAAAGCAAAGGACGCGCTCGGAAAACGATATGAGCGTTTGGAGGAGCTCACAAGCGAGATGAAATCGAATTGGGAAATGCTGACCGATGTCGCAATGACGACGCTTATGGACGGGAAAACAGTTGAAGCTGTCGATGAGTACGGAAATAAATACGAACCAGTTTTTGCAGTCAGATTTAAGAAGCAGGGATAGATACCTCGGAGAGACGTGAACCCTGCCAATGATTGCGCAGTCCCTCGGGCTGTTTCTTGTTTGCGCGTCTGGATGAAGCGGATTGACTCTATTCGGAGATTCTTTCTCTTGAGCATTTGTTTAATTTCCAACAACCGAGGGATACCTTTGGATTTCACGAGAGAGGTCGAGATCATTTTTTTTTGAGTTTGTTTCCGGGTTCTCTCCAGGTTATATTTTCGGTATGAATGAAAGCCATGCAAAGGATCGGATTGATCGGCTTCGGGAGGAGCTTGGGTTGCATCAGCGTCTCTATCATTCTCTTGATGCGCCGGAAGTTTCTGATGCCGTCTACGATTCACTCATGGAGGAACTTCTCGCACTTGAGCGAAAATTTCCTCAATTTGATGCTCCAGATTCTCCGTCAAAACGGGTTGGATCACTTCCGCTTTCATCTTTCGAGAAGGTCCGGCATGAGGTCGAGCAGCGATCGTTCGATGATGCGTTCGATTGGACGGAAATGGAGGGATGGGAAAGTCGGAACAGAAGAATAATGGAGAAGGCAGGAAAGAAACACGCTTCGATTTCCTACGACTGCGAATTGAAGATTGACGGATTGAAAATTATCCTCACCTACAGGACCGGCGTGCTCATGCTTGCCGCGACGCGCGGCGACGGATTGATTGGCGAGAATGTCACGGAGAACGTCCGGACCATAGGCAGTATCCCGCTTCGGCTTCGTGAGCCAGTCGACATTGTTGTTGGCGGGGAAATCTGGCTTCCAAAGAGTGAGCTGAATCGCATAAACAGGGAACGTGAAGCCGATGGTTTTCCGCCTTTCGCAAATACCAGAAATGCCGCTGCCGGAAGTATTCGGCAGCTGGACTCTTCCGTGACTGCGAAACGGAATCTTGGTTCGTTTGTGTATAGCCTTGATCGACTAGAGAGATCTCAATTCTCGGAAATTCCGGAAACGCAGTCGGGGACACTTGAATTACTGAGACATCTTGGATTTTCCGTGAACCAGCATACGAAGAAATTTGAGAACCTGCGCGAAGTGGAGTCATACTATCGCTTCTGGTCCAAAAAAAGACAGGAACTGGATTATGGAATTGATGGCATTGTCGTAAAGGTAGATCAAGTTGATCTGCAGGAGATTCTCGGTGCTACGGGGAAATCGCCTCGATGGGGTATCGCCTACAAATTTCCCGCGGAGGAGGTGACGACGGAAATTCTCTCGATTGACGTGCAGGTCGGAAGAACGGGCGCTCTCACTCCGGTAGCGCATGTTCGTCCTGTTCGGGTCGATGGCTCCTTGGTATCCCGAGCGACACTTCACAATGAGGATGAGATTCGCCGCCTTGGGATACGAATCGGTGACACGGTGATCTTGAGAAAAGCGGGTGATGTCATACCTGAAATCGTTCGCGCGCTTGAATCATTCCGTACTGGAAAGGAGCGGGAATTTCTCATGCCACGGCAATGCCCCGCCTGTGGCGCTTCGGTTGAGCGCCGGGAAATCGGCGCTGGAAATGAATTGAGCGCCGCGCATTATTGCACGAATCCGCAGTGTTTTGCTGCTGAGAGGGAGGGGATGATCCATTTTGCAAGTCGGAAGGGTTTTGATATCTCTGGGCTTGGCGATAAAATCATCTCCAAGTTGATAGAGGAGGGATTGGTATCAGACAAGGCTGATATATTCGAGTTGACAGAGGGGGATTTGCGTCCGCTTGAGCGGTTTGCCGAGAAATCCGCTTCGAAGCTGGTTGCCTCCATCTCAAAGAGTCGGAAAATTTCTTTTCCGAGATTCCTATTCTCGCTCGGCATTCGTCATATCGGCGAAGAAACTGCCTATTTGATTGAGTCAAACATTCAGCTTCTCGGTATCGATGTTCGGAAAAGAGAGATATCTTTGGCAGATATAGTGCGCGTGTTTCCGGAGATAGATTCGGAAACCTGGAGAAATATACCGGGAATTGGAGAGAAAGCGGGAGAGAGTCTGTCTCTTTGGTTTCGGGACAGCCGCCATCTTAACTCTCTTCGTAAGATGAGCCAACTTGGCGTGACGATTCATTTTAAAGAGAAGCCCGGATCTTTATCCCGAGCATTTTCTGGAAAAACCTTTGTTCTTACAGGTGAGCTTTCCAGCTTTACACGCGACGAGGCGAAGGATATGATACGGAAAGCGGGTGGAAACATATCGTCCTCGGTGAGTCGGAAGACGGATTTTGTCGTGGCAGGGAGTGATCCTGGATCGAAACTTGACCGAGCAAGAGATCTTGGCGTTCCGGTTTTGGATGAGGAGGAGTTTGTGAAAATGATAGGGAAAAGCATTTCGAATAATGGTTGATGCCGTTTAATGTTTTAATAGGCCTATGGCTGAGAGATTCCTTGAAGCCCCCTTTGAGATAGATGAGAAATACGCGGAAGACTATCAGAGGTTGAAGAAGATTTTAGAAATTCTCAGGGAACTCGGATTGACCCCGAAAGACTATCCGCCGCAAGTTATTCAAGCGCAATGGGAGGCGCACAGCACGATCCCGATCGCGGAGGATAGAGTTCAGGGTATTAGGATAACTCGTTTGCGGAAGGGAGGACTTAAGGTTTCATTCACCAATGGATTTGAAGATCCACGGGACCAGGAGCGCATCAGAATAACAGAAAAGTTAAGAGAAGAGGGATTTGATGTTGCTTGATTTCCATTGTCACAATAGGATGTTCCTCCGTATCCTCCTCCGCCTGGATATCCTGTGGGAGATACGGGATACTTTCCAAAGAGGTTTCAGAGTTTGGTGGAGAGTTCGAAGGTTTCCTATTGTATTCTTCAATCTTCATTTTCCTTATGCTTTCCGAAGAAGAAGTAAAACACATTGCTCGACTTGCAAGAGTCGGTCTCGACCCGAAAGAAATTGAAAAGTTCCGATCTGATCTTTCGGCTACTCTTGATTGGTTTTCGGAGCTTGAAAAGGCGAATATTTCGGAATCGGACGTTTTCCATTCGAAGGTAAGTAGACGGAATGCGTGCCGGGAAGATGTTTCCAGGATATTGGACCGGGATACGCGCGCGCGTATTGTATCGCTCTTCCCTCATCGGAATGGCGATTCGCTATCAGTGAAGTCGGTTTTCTAGGAAAGGTTTGTTGGTTTTCGTTTCTCTTTCTGAATTGCTTCGTATGATTCGCGATTTACATGAGAAGATCTTGAATGGAGAAACTTCTGCGGAAAAGCTTGCTTTGATGCACTTTGATGCTATCAAGGAGAGAGATGCTGAAATAGGGGCATATCTTACTCTTCTGGAGGAGTCGGCTCTTCGCGATGCTCGTGAAATTGATGAGCGTGTTCGTCGTGGCGAATCAATAGATCTTCTGGCGGGAATTCCCGGTGCCCTGAAGGATAACCTCTGTATTGCTGGATCGCGGATGACGGCAGGGTCAAAAATTCTCGACAATTACATCGCTCCTTACGACGCGACGGTGGTGGAGCGTCTGCGAGAAGCTGGCGCGGTGATTCTGGGGAAAACGAACATGGATGAATTTGCCATGGGGTCTTCAACGGAGTCAAGCGTTTATCAAAAGACGAGAAACCCGATTGACCTGGAACGGGTTCCTGGCGGATCGTCGGGGGGATCGGCAGCTGCGGTTTCCGCTGGCCTTGCTGTATGGGCGCTCGGGTCTGATACGGGAGGGTCTATTCGGCAGCCGGCGTCGTTTTGTGGCGTTGTGGGGGTAAAACCGACCTATGGCAGGGTATCTCGGTACGGATTAGCTGCCATGGCCTCAAGTCTCGACCAAATTGGGCCGTTTGCTCGAACGGTTGAAGACGCAGCCATTGTGCTTTCGCGCATCGCCGGAGAAGATGCTCATGATGCTACGAGTGCTGAGAGTAGTGGGAAGATCTACGAAAATTTCCTAAATGGAGACATAACCGGGAAGCGGATCGGCATCCCGAAGGAATACTTCTCAAGCGGACTCGACAGTCGAGTGCGGGAAGTCGCTGAGCAAGCGATGGATCGATTCCGATCGCTTGGCGCCTCCATTGTTGAGGTGTCATTGCCGTCAAGCCACCTTGCTCTGCCGGCATATTATATTGTCGTGCCGGCGGAGGTGAGTTCTAACTTGGCGCGATTTGATGGTATGCGTTTCGGACTTTCGATTGATGACGGGGTACGCTCCGCTGTCGATTCATCCGGCCTTTTTGAAACGTACCTTGATACACGCCAGTACGGATTTGGGGGTGAGGTGAAACGCCGGATTATGCTGGGGACATATGCACTGTCAGCGGGATACTACGATGCCTTCTATAAAAAAGCACAAAGAGCGAGAGTTCTTCTTCAACGCGATTTCGAGCGAGCGTTTCTTAACGTGGACTTTCTCTTTTCGCCGACGGCTCCGGAAGTGGCGTTCCGTTTTGGCAAGAAGACGGATGATCCGCTTGCTATGTATCTTTCCGATGTTTATACGGTGACGGCGAATCTGGTTGGAGTCCCAGCGATATCGTTTCCGATAGGAATGGTTGAAGACGATGGAAAGCGACTTCCGCTTGGCGGACAGCTTATGGCAAAATGGTTCGATGAGGAGGGAATGTTGGATATGGCCTATTCCTTTGAAAGAAGCAACGCCTCAGATCTCATTTAGAGCAGCCTTATGGAATCCTCAGTCGGAACATTTGCAGCAGTCAAGATGGTATTTGAGACCGTCCAGTCATCTGCGACATTTTCGTTTCTCATTGGGTTTCTCGGTTTCTACTGTATTGTTTTGCTTATCGACATCATTCTCCTTCTTTCCTTGCGGCCGGTTGGCGGCGATCTCAAGAAGGGGTTTTTCGGCTCGAAGGATCGGCCACTTTCATTCCCGTGGCAACTTCGCCGAGAATGGAGGCGAATTGAAAAGCTACTCGAATCAGATTCCCCAACCTCTTCAAAAGTGGCAGTATTGCATGCCGATGCTTTTTCGGACCGCATGCTTTCCGAAATGGGATATGACGGGAATTCTTTCGGCGAACGGCTTGATGGGATTCCGGCGGGTCACTTCCAGCATCTCTCCTCTCTCCGAGAAGCCCATGAAATCAGAAATCGCATTGTTTTTGACCGATCATTCTCCTTAGATAGGGCTGAGGCGAAGCGTATTCTTGAACTTTACCGTTTGTTTCTTGATGAATCCGAGATTTTCTTGTGATATCTTCTTTGTAGATGAAGTTTTTTGTTTGGAGGCCCTTTATTTTGTGGGTTTCTGTCTCTAAGCGAGACATTGACAAGGAGGCGGTTTTCGAGTATTTTGAAGACACTAAGAGCCCCAGAGGCTCTTTAAAAAAGCCAAAATATGGAGAAAGTGACCGAAATTGTCCGATCTGCGTGGGTTGAGGCCATGAAGATAAATTGGCCGTCTCGAGCTCAAGTGGTGCGGTATACATTGGTAGTGCTGGGGGTTTCGGCGGCCGTAGCAGCGGTACTCGGCACGCTTGATGCCGTTTTCAGTTTCCTATTCAGGAAGATCATACTTGGGGAGTAATTTTTCTTTTTTTTGCGACATCTTCACGATACTTTGTATGGCAAAACAGACGCAACATCATGGTCGGGCGTGGTATGTGCTCCACACATACTCCGGCTACGAAGATAATGTCTCTCGGAATCTCAAGCAGCGCATCGAATCGATGGGTATGCAGGACTTTATTTTTGACGTCATGGTTCCGAAGGAGAAGAAAATCAACATGAAGAATGGAAAGCGCGTAACAATCGAGGAAAGGATTTATCCGGGCTATATTTTGGTCGATATGATCGTGACGGATGCGTCGTGGTATGTCGTCCGCAACACGCCGAATGTGACTGGATTCATCGGGCTTGGCACGACTCCAACGCCAGTTGACCCTCGAGAGATTGAGGCGCTCAAGAAGCGAATGGGCGTCGAAGAGCCGAAATTCAAGATCGATGTTCGAAAAAATGACCCAGTGAAGATTGTTGACGGGCCATTCAAAAATTTTGATGGACGAGTCGATGAAATCGATGAGGCGAAGGGAAAAGTGAAGGTTCTGGTCTCTCTTTTCGGTCGCGAGACGCCCGTAGAAT
>CAZETL010000015.1:15424-18063 GCA_964515255.1 uncultured Bdellovibrionales bacterium
GATAAAGAGAGTGTAGTTTGTTCGCAGTGTAGAGATTTATAGATTTTTCTCAGGATTATGGCAAAAGTGAAAACTGTTCTCAAACTTCAAATTCCCGGTGGAAAGGCGAATCCTGCACCGCCAGTAGGGCCCGCTCTTGGTCAGCATGGTCTTAACATTCAGGATTTCTGCGTGAAGTTTAACGAGGCAACGAAGGATAAAATGGGAGATATTATCCCAGCAGAAATTACTGTCTACGAGGATCGAACATTCACGTTTGTTCTGAAGACTCCTCCAGCTGCAGAGCTTCTTAAGAAGGCGGCAAAAGCTCAAAAGGGCGCCGCAAACCCTCTCAAGGACAAAGCGGGATCGGTGACAAAGGAGCAATTGCGGGGGATTGCCGAGGCAAAGATGAGTGATCTCAATGCAAATGACGTAGAGGCGGCAATGAATATCGTGGCTGGGACGGCACGGAGTATGGGAATAAAAATAGAATAGCGTCTTTGCATTGAAGGGATTTCCGTCCCAAATGGACGGGCATTGGCAGCTCTTGCAAAGCGATAAAGAGTTTCACTTGGATAAGCGTGGGGCATAGGAAAGTACACTGGTTCCGATTTTTTAACTTGTGGGAGTCTCGTTCTTTTTGGACGGACGCTTGTACCACGAAATTACTATGAAACGAGGAAAATTTTATCGCACAATTGTGGAGAAACGGGAGATGGACAAGCTTTACGAAATCGGAGAGGCAGTCGCTTTCATTAAGGAACATCCCCGAAAGCGTTTTGATGAGACGGTTGAGCTGCACTTCCATCTTGGCATTGATCCCAAAAAGACGGACCAGCTGGTTCGTGGAACGATTATCTTTCCAAACAGTCTCGGAAAGACAAAGAAAATAGCGGTTATTACGACGTCGAAAGCGTCCGATGCAGCAACGGCCGGAGCGGATCTCGTTGGCGGAGAGGAAATAATCGCGGGAATAAAGGAAGGAAAAATCGTTCCCGGAGCCGATTTCGACGTGTTGCTCGCGACGCCGGAAATGATGCCGAAAATCGCTACAATTGCGAAAATACTCGGTCCGAAGGGGCTTATGCCGAATCCGAAGAACGAAACGGTAACCACAAAGATGAAGGAGGCGGTTGAGGCACTTAAAAAGGGAAGCAAGGCAAGCTTTAAAACTGATGATTCCGGAAATATTCACCAAGCCGTCGGGAAACTTTCGCATACCGCTGAAGCGCTTACGGAGAATATTCAGGTATTCATCGAGACGGTTCAGCGTCTCAAGCCAGAGGGCGTGAAGGGAAGATTTATCGTCTCGACGACGCTCGCGACTACTATGGGTCCTGGCATCCGAATAAATGCCTGATCTTTTGGATCTCTGGCTCTTTGGTGTGGTTTCAAGTTTCTACTTGCGAATGGAGGGACAGTATGCGTACACTCCTATTGTTCTTTAAAAAAATGGGGAGTCGGACGATGTACCGGATACAGACAGCCCATGTTCTCCGGTCCGTTTCGCTTTCCTTGGTGAGCGTTTATGTTCCGGCATTTCTTTTGACCCACGGGTTCTCATTGGAGGACGTGTTGTTGTTCTTCGTGCTGTACCATGGTATTGGTCTCTCGGCCGTGTTTCTTGCGATTGTTCCTCTGATGCGGAAATGCGGCATCGTGAAGACGATTCGTGGGTATTTCCCGCTCCAGATGATCTTCCTTGGGATTCTTTTTCTTGCTGGTGATCGGCAAGAGTGGTTCTGGATCGCGGCGTGTATCGGCGGCATTGCCAATATGACGTACTATGTTCCGCTCAATATTCTCTTCATGAGGCATACTGACAGCGGTTCGATTGCAAAGGACTTCTCTTTCTTCTTTGCTCTTCCTGCAATATTTGGTATCGCTGGTCCAATTCTCGGAGCTTTTCTAGTGGTAAATGTTGGATTTTGGTCGGTATTTTCCCTGGCATTTCTCGGACTTGCAATGTCGCTTCTCCCGCTCGGATCTATTCAGGATGACGAGAAGATCTCGCTAGATATTTCGTCAGCATTCTCTCATCTTCGTCGACGGAAACTCCTTTTCTTTTTGGAAGGGTTCGACAATGTTGTGGAGGAATCGGAATGGTTCTGGGGGATTCTTGTTTATCTCTTTATTGGATCGCTCGCGACTCCTGGAATTGTTGGCGCATTGGAATCGCTTGGCGGTGCTTTGTTTACGATTCTCGTCGGACGGTATGTAAACAAAGAGCGAGGAACTCTGTCTGTACTCTTTTTAGGGGTTGTCGGACTTGCGAGTGTTTGGGTGGCGAGATTTTTCGTCCACTCTTCGTTGTCCGCTTATGGCGTCACGGTGGCTTCCTCATTCATCATGACGCTTTTCCTGGTGTCCTATTTCTCTATGATCTACCGGAAAGTAAAAGGTGACCAGGACGCTGAATTTGTCGTGATGCGGGAAATTCCGACGGTAGTGGGGCGCATGGTGGTATTTGGCATCGCATGGTTGACGGTCTCTCATGTAGAACGGTTTTATTTTCTCCCTATTGGAGCGATGCTGATTCTCGTTCTTACCGTGTTCTTTGGCCGGAAGTATCTCTCTCGATCCGAATCGAGAGCCGGAGCGTAGGCATCTGATTTCTGTGGCAGGATTTGATAGAACGACGGGTTTCGGCTCGTCGC
>CAZETL010000016.1:0-824 GCA_964515255.1 uncultured Bdellovibrionales bacterium
CGGCGGAATGTTTTCGTTTGTATTGTGCAGCATAGTTCTGGGAGTTTATGCATATCTCGATATCTATTGGTAGGCAGTCTCTGTTTCCGCTATGAAGAAACCTTTCATGATATTGTTTGCTGGTTTGCTGGGAGGTTTTCTTTTTGGTTTCATTGGCATTTTAGTCGGGCTGTTCGCTACGGATATTTTCCCTCTTGCTCGACCTGGATTTAATCGTGATTACGAATTTTCTGTAGCATTCTTTTTTGGGTTTGGCGCTTGTTTCGGAGGCACGTTTTGTTCGCTGCTTTCATCTCGTGAATTGCGAAAAAAATCTCGGGAAAGAGTTTTTGCATTGAGCGTGTCCCTTGTTTCTTTCATGGTATTGACGCTCTCGTGGTACATTCTCGTTCCGTTTAGATTTGTTGAAAGAATTTCTTACATGTACTCCTACGGATATTCGATGAGTTTTTTTGTCTTAGTGCTTCTCGGACCAATTCTCATTGCTTTGAAAGCAAAAAAAAATAGCTGAAGAAGGATGCTTTCTAACGATTGACGGAATTATTCTTCTCTGCTGCTTTGCCGCTGTGAAGCTGAAATCTGCTTTACTAGTTTTCCCTGAACTATTTTTCGGGGAAGTTCCTTTAAAAGGGGTTGAGCGATGAAAATGAGAGGGTTATCTCGTTTGGCAATGGTTATTGTTGCCCTGTTCGTAGCTGTGGCAGCATATCCCGTGCAATCGTACGCAGATAAACCGACGTATGCCAAGGCGTATCCTGCGTGGACGGATTTGATGAAGTGGGCGGACCCCAAGGTGGTGCTAAACTGCGCGAATGACTTCTACA
>CAZETL010000016.1:834-2058 GCA_964515255.1 uncultured Bdellovibrionales bacterium
ATACCTATGTTTGTTACAAGGGGTCTAGAGAGCGATGTTTTGCTCAGGTTGGCGGGAGTTCTGGGGGAAAGGAATTAGCCGATACTCGCGGTACGGGCGATACTGACTATGTGAGCTGTGTTTACGACGAAGGAAAGAAGCCAATGGGTATCTGTTACTATCGCTATATGATCGACGGCGTTTGCCATCAGGAGACCAATATTGGTCTTGGCGACGCTGGAACGACCGTTCGCAAGGCAAAAGGGTATAGTATTTCTTCCAAGTATTTCTATGCCTACGGTCTTAATCCGAATGTTGGCAAATGCGTGAGTACTTGCCTCAAACGGTGACACTGTAATACCTGCCCCGATTCGGGGAGGGAGGTTTCTTTTTCATTTCATTCACAGCTTTGAGGTCTTGGAGAGAGATTATGCGCAGCGGAGTCTTTGTTCTTCTTGGAATCGTTCTCGTTGTTTTCTTTGGACTCTTCCTGAGTCTGGAGTTTTTTTGGAATCCTTCCTTCTTTTCGAGTCTAGATGCGAAGCTGCCGTACGCTCTTGCGAAAGAGAGTGGAGTTTTGTATCGGGATTTACATAGGGAAAAAGGTGTCATAGAGGGGTTTCCGGCTAGTCGCACGGATAACTATCCCGGTGCTGGACCTGTTTCTTATGATATTCATCTGGCTGTCGGAGAGTCAGCGAGAATATCCCGACTTGAAGTTCAGAGGCTTATCGAGTCTTTTGGCGTGCCAGAAGCGGAAGATCTCGCGTGGATACTGAAAGATCCGAGGGAAAAGGAGTTTTCCAAGCAGATGGATCAGGCGATAGGAAAGGAAATTTCCCAGGAGGTTCGTGATGAGATTATGGAAAGCGCTCGTCTTGCATGGTTCCGCATCGCTGCCCTTCAGCAAGGGTACGCTGTCGGTACGATAGACTTCGACTTCTACATGCTCGCCATGGAGGAAATGGCTCGAATGGACAAAGAAGTCGTGGCACGAAATCTTTCGGACGCCCAGTATGTTTCGCTCATGGGAGAGCCGAAAACAGCTCGTGGATTGTTTGAGACATATCCAAACGAGGCGCTTCCTGCTGCTGGGTATCTTGAGATGAGAGCGTTATTTCCGGGAATCAGAAATGAACACCCGGAAGTTCGTTCTTCTGAAGATGTGTATCGCGTCGTTCCGAAAGAAGTCGTCGAAGAAGCGATTCGCATCGATCGAGGCAATCTTTTGCGTCAAAGGGAGCT
>CAZETL010000016.1:2068-17752 GCA_964515255.1 uncultured Bdellovibrionales bacterium
TAATATCAAGGCTGCCAAGGATAATCACAACATGAAAAAAATCTCTCAAGAAGACTTCGATCGTGAACTCGATGTTTTACGGGAGGAAACGGAGGCGAAGATGAGGGCTGTTTTATCTGAATACCAACTGAGTTTCTTGTTTGGTGAGATAGGCGCTTTCGGCTCTGATCCGGGCGGTAGGGATAATCAGTGACCTCTCATTTCTTCGCGTACATTCCTTGCTCCTCCAAGAAAGAATCTTGGGGGAGCTTTTGTTTCTCTGGACGTCACTCTTTGACTTCCCTGGAATTTTCGGCGATACTGGATATGGAAAAAGACGTTCGGGTCCGCCAGGAATACGGCGGAATGTTTTCGTTTGTATTGTGCAGCATAGTTCTGGGAGTTTATGCATATTTCGATATCTGCCGAGGAATTATTTCGAATCGGAATAATTCCCATGACGAATACGTTTGTCCTCACGCTCCTGATCAGTGCGGGACTTATGTTGTTCTCGATGCGGTTCTTTCGGAAATTGCAACTTGTTCCGGGGCGGCTCCAATCGGCACTTGAGGCGATCTTTGAGGGATTTTGGAATCTCGTCGTCGAAGTTTCAGGAAGCGAACGACTTGCGCGGAAGTTTTTTCCGCTCGTTGCGACCATTTTCTTCTTCGTGCTCTTTTCGAATTGGTCGGGGCTTTTGCCGGGGCTTGGGACGGTGGGTCTTCTCGAGCAGGATGGACACACGATTATTCCATTTATTCGGAGCCCGTCGGCTGATCTCAATATGACACTTGCTATCTCCCTTGTATCGGTTTTCATGGTGCAGTTCATGGGAATCGCAACGATTGGCGCGGTGAAATATGCAAAGAAATTCCTCGTGAGCCCCTTTCAAAAACCGTATGGCGTCGGGACATTCATGGGTCTTCTCGAGCTTATGGGTGAGGCGACGAGAGTAGTGTCGTTCTCGTTTCGGCTTTTCGGCAATGTTTTCGCGGGAGAGGTGCTTCTCATCGTTATTTTGAACCTTGTGCCATTTCTCGCTCCGGTCCCGTTCTTCTTCCTTGAGATCTTTGTCGGAGTGGTGCAGGCGGCAGTATTCTCCATTCTTACTCTCGTGTTTCTCAAAATGGCAACTTTGGAACCAGAGCATGCGCATTAGAGCCGGATACGAGGATACCTTTGGAGAACTATTTAATCAGCTAAAGAACAAAGCGTATGGAAGAGGCAAAAGCGGCAGCGGAAGCGATCGCGGGAAATAGCGAGGGATTGAAATATATCGGCGCGGCAATCGCGATCGGCTTGGGAGCTCTTGGCACGGGACTCGGCATGGGACTCTTTTTTAGCAAAGTGATGGAAGCGCTCGGGCGAAATCCTGAGGCGGGGTCGAAGATTCAAATACCAATGTTTTTGGGCATTGCATTTACCGAAGCGATCGCGATCTACTCGCTTGTCGTGGCGCTTATTATCCTTTTCAGCTAACAGCTAACGCGCATTCCAGGAGGAAGGAATGCAAGCGCGCTTCAGTGATAAATCTCCCCTATGGATGTCCTCTCCAAAATCGGCATCGATTGGAAGCTTCTCATTGCGCAGGTGGTGAATTTTCTCATTCTCCTTTTTGTTTTGCGGCGCTTCGCGTATCGCCCGATGCTGGAATTTCTCGAGAAGCGTTCGAAAACGATAGATGATGGACTGCAGAATGCGAAACGCGCGACGGAGAAGCTTATTCAGTTGGAACAACAAGAGAAAGAGGTTCTCGAACGGGCGAAGAAAGAGGCAAATTTGCTTTTGTCCGAAGCGCGTGCAACTGCAGAGAGAACGAGTGAAAGGATTGTCGCAGCATCTCGCGACGAGGCGGAGCGTCTTTTGGAGGAAGCTCGGAAGAAGATCGACGCCGAGAAGGGGCTGCTTCGGGCAGAGATGAGAAGAGAGCTCGCGAACCTAGTCCTTCTTGCAACCGAGAAAGTCGTCGGCGAGAAAATGAAGGATGCGAAAGACGGGGTACTTGTCAAAGAGGCGGTAGAGCGCTTGTGAGCCGCTTCGAATGAACGTGGTCTTCCTTGCAAGTAATTTGGAGAAGAAGTGTCATGCGTATCTCAGCGAAACAATATGCAGAAGGACTCGCCGCTTCGCTTCGGCAAGCGGCTCCATCGGCGCAGTCCGGACTCATTGATCGTTTCATTCGCATTGTCGCAAAGGATCGGGAGACGAAATTGTTCCCAGCTATTCTCCGCCATATGGCGAGAATTGAGGAAGCGAATGGGAGCGGTCGCCATATCAAGATAGTATACGCGCGGAGAGTTTCCAGTGAAGCAAAGGAAGAAATATCCCATGAGGCGGAGCGGATTTTCGGTGAGTCACCGGTAATCCAGGAACGAATCGACCCGAGCGTTCTCGGCGGGGCGGTTTTCCATGTTGGGACTGAACGGGTCGATGCAAGTATAAAGGGAAAACTGAGAGAGTTCGGCACGTTTCTCCGGTCGGAATGCTAATAGAAAAAGCGATTATGGAGCATAATACGGGGAAGATTATTCTTGTTGATGCAGTGCATACTCTCATCGTCGAAGATGCGGGGGAATTTGTTATTTTTGAACCGATGCAAGCTCTTCTGGATGAGTTCCCGAATCGGAAAATCGTCGTGACCGGAGCCGATGATGAGCAATTCCAAAAGTTTAATCTCGGAAGTGTTCCATATGAAGTATTCACGCTGAAGCATCAGCCGGAAAAGACTGATCCGGAGTACTTTCGAATTTTGCTAGAGCAATTCCATTTGAGTCCGGATCAGGCCGTATATTTCGAGCATGATTCCCGCGCCGTAGAAAGTGCGAAATCAGTCGGAATCGCCTCGTATTTCTATGATTCCGAAAGGCAGGATCTCGCTGTACTCAGGGAATTCTTGACCAATAATCTCTGAATCTGCTCCTCCATATGATTATGCAACAATCGTCGATTGTGGAAGAAATTCGCAAGCGGATCGAGCAATTTGAATCGACGGCAAAACGCGAAGAAACGGGAACGGTGCTCGAGGTTGGAGACGGCGTTGCGCGCGTTTCGGGCCTCGATGCCGTCGCCGCCGGAGAAATGGTTGAATTTGAGAACGGCGTACTCGGCGTCGCACTCAACCTCGAAGAAGACGTTGTCGGGATTATCCTTCTGGAGGAAGCTGGCAATCTCTCCGAGGGGAGTTCAGTGAAGCCGACGGGGCGGATTCTCTCGGTTCCGGCAGGAGAAAATGTCATTGGCCGCGTTGTTGACGCGCTCGGGAATCCGATCGACGGAAAAGGATCGCTCTCGGTTGATACATACCGATCAGTTGAGAGGGTTGCTCCAGGCGTTATGACTCGTGAATCAGTGCGGCAACCGCTTCAAACCGGCATTAAGGCGATTGATGCCCTGATACCGATCGGTCGCGGTCAGCGAGAACTCATTATCGGGGACCGGCAAACAGGGAAAACGGCGGTTGCGGTTGATGCGATTCTCAATCAGAAGGGGCAAAATGTCATTTGTTTCTACGTTGCAATCGGTCAGAAAGAGTCGAAGGTCGCCCGCATTGTCGCCGAACTCGAAAAGGGCGGAGCGATGGCGTATACGACGGTTGTCGTCGCGGGTTCGTCGTATCCGGCGGCACTCTCCTTCCTTGCGCCGTACTCCGGATGCGCCATGGCGGAGCATTTTATGGAGGGGGGAAAAGATGTGCTCATTGTGTATGATGATCTTTCGAAACACGCGGCTGCATATCGCCAGATCTCCCTTATTCTCCGTCGTCCGCCGGGACGCGAGGCGTATCCGGGAGATGTTTTCTATCTCCACTCGCGGCTTCTCGAGCGGAGTGCGAAACTTTCGAAAGAGTTGGGGGGAGGGTCAATCACCGCTTTGCCGATTATCGAGACGCAAGCGGGAGACGTGTCGGCGTATATTCCGACCAATGTGATTTCCATTACGGACGGACAAATTTATCTTGAGGCGGATTTGTTCTACAAGGGGATTCGTCCAGCTTTGAATGTGGGACTTTCCGTATCTCGCGTCGGAAGCTCGGCGCAGATTAAAGCGATGAAACAAGTCGCAGGAACACTTCGTCTCGACCTTGCGCAGTTCCGCGAACTCGAAGCATTCGCCCAGTTCGGGTCGGATCTCGACGAGAAGACGAAGCAGCAGATCGAGCGCGGAAAACGAGGCGTTGAAATTCTGAAGCAGAAGCAATACGCGCCGCTTTCGGTCGAACGGGAAGTCGCGGTCCTTTATGCGCTTACGCGCGGATACCTCGACCAAATACCGGTGGGGAAAGTCGCGGAATGGGAAGAGAGATTCCTTGAATATCTTGAAACTGGCGGCGAAGAAGTACTGGCGGCAATTCGAGAGAAAAAGGCGGTTGACGAAGATACGGAAGCCTTTTTGAAGAAACATTTGGAAATATTCCACGAACAGCATTGGATCTAGGTTTCGTTCTTGCGCCTTGCTAACATGTTTCTCGAGAAAAATATGAATAGGAATAAAAAAATACTCCTTGGGGGATTGGCACTCGCGGGGATTCTGCTGATTGGCGGTGCTTTCATGTGGAAGAATTTTGAAAAAGGGGGAAAGGGGAAATCCTCGCACAAATCGTCGGAGGAAGGTGGAAAAAAGAATAAGAAGACAAAATACAAAACCGTTCGGGTAAGCGATGGAACGAGTGCGTTTACATTTGAAGTGCCGAAGAAGTGGCTCGTGGAGACGCGACATAGCGGAGAAAAGAAGCTTTCAACGGAGGAAATGCGCGAGTTCTTGGCGACCAATTACGACGGGGACATCAAGGCCGATCCGAACAAGTTCTCAGACTATTCCGCAGGTTATTCCTGGGAGAGCATCAAAGAAATGACAGATCAGCAGATTTCCGATGAATTTGCGCGGAATCGAGATGATGGATTCCCTGCGTATCCGAATGCTTCCGTATCCGGCAATGCTCAAATTTGGTATACGGATACGAATTGGCAACAGGCAGATTTCTATATCGTAAATAAGTCTGCGCAGGAGATGGTGCTTGCGGAGAAGAACATGCATGAGAATTTCGCCAAGGAGAATTGCGCAAATAAAAGTTCGTCAGAAAAGGAACATACATTCGGATGCCGGGACGAAGATCTCGGAATATGGTCAACCGAAAAAGTGGGAGGACGGGATGCGACAATGGTTGCATATCCTACCGATCAGGACGAAAAAGGAAATGAATACATAAGCAAAGGAGGACCGGGGAACAAGAATTTTTACGTTCCGATAGACGACCGACGCTCGCTCGTGATTCAGAAACAGGCGAGAGGTGATGAATCGTACGAAAAGGGATTCTCACACATGATTGAAACGCTCAAATTCGAGTAGCGCTTGCGTTTTAAGGCGGTGATGTCCGAGAGAGTTGATCTCGTTGTGAAGAAAAGATCTATGCCGGGAACCAGAGAAATTCGGAGAAGAATCAAGAGCGTCAAGAACACGGGGAAAATCACTCGCGCAATGGAGATGATTTCCTCTGTGAAGATGCGGAAAGCATCTGCGGATATCGTCGCCCTCCGTCCCTATGCAAGGCGGGCAGCTTTTGCGCTTTCGGCGGTTCTCGGTGCTCGAGATATTCGCGAGAGACTCCCATTCTTTTCGGATCGGTCGAATTCTATTGTGTCGAAAGTAGCCTATGTCGTCGTGACTTCAAATCGAGGCCTTTGCGGTTCGTTCAATGCTCAGGCTCTCCGGCGACTTCGCTCGGAAATTGAATCCCTCCAGTCCGAATCCCCGGGCATCTCTGTCGAGTTCGTTTCTCTTGGGCGGAAGGGTGATCGCGGTCTCAGGGCTCTTCCGGGGGATCTGATAGCTTCGTTTTCGGAGGCTTCCACGGAAACGCAGGGGGAATTGTCCCGCTCTGTCACATCCTTTCTCTTCGATCACTTCGAAAAGGGAAGGTGGGATCGGGTGTCGATTGTGTATACCGATTTCGTCTCTGTTCTCGTTCAGAAACCGAGAATTCGGAGGGTTCTGCCGTTTTTTGAGCGCGATGCGGAGGAAAGCATAGCTGAAATGGGGGGAACAAAAGATTCTCCCGAAAGAGGGATGGGCTCTTCTTCTGAATATATCGTGGAGCCGTCTCCGGAGTCGGTGCTGCGATCGCTTCTCTTTCGGCTTGTTGAAACGCAGGTTCTCCATGCTATTTTGGAGTCGAAGGCATCGGAGGAAGCGGCGCGGATGGTGGCGATGCGGAATGCAACCGACGCTGCGGGGGAGATGGCGGACGACCTCACGCTTGCCTTTAACCAGCTCCGACAGGCAAGGGTGACGCAAGAGATTGCCGAACTTTCGGCGGGCATGGCGGCGGTGTCGTAGGGGGCCGACTCGAAATGATATTCGGAGTTCCAAGGAGCACCTTGCAATTCCGAACAGTTGTTTTGAGAATTTTTGGAAAAGAAAAACGCCCTCCGAAAGTACAGAAGAGCGTTTGGTTTGAGTGGGAGATTGAAGATGTCAGCCTTTTGCGTTCTCCGAACATTTGCAGACTTGTTTGGTGAGGCGGACAATCCGTCGGATAGGAGGGCTATACAAATCGCCGCAGTTACAAGCAGACTAAGCTTCCAGAAATAGGAAATGAAAGCGGCTAGAATGGTGCCTACGATCCAGAATATCACGATGTAGAACACCCAGTCCTTGGCACGACTTTCCCCGTTATTGATCTCGGACTTCTCAAGGATCATCCATGGCATAAGGAAACTCTTGCTTTTCCCGTCATAGTGAGCATCGTCTGCCGAGAGTTGTCCGAGGTCGATGCCAAGGAATGTCCTTCCTTCGAAAAGCTTTCCCTCGCCATCGTCAATCCATGTGAGGATTTGGACGACGATGGATACGAGGAAGTGAATGGCCACTGCGGACACTATGAACAGAAAGATAGAAAAACCGACTGTATTACCGAAGTTGTCAAAGTTCACGGTATCTTCCTCCAAAAAGACGCCCACGATTTGAGCAGATATTTTGTAACATGTATCGGAATATTAGTCAATAATTCGAAACGCGATCTTAATTTTCGATTTATTCTCGCACCTTTATGAACGGAACACTTTTGCAGATTATCGGACCAGTGGTAGATGCGGAATTCCCCGATGGGAAATTGCCGAATATCCTCGATGCGGTCGCCGTGGCACTTCCCGAAGGGGGCGAACTCGTCGCCGAAGTACATCAGCATCTCGGCGGGAATCGCGTCCGGGCCGTCGCCATGGGGCCGACCGAAGGACTTCGCCGCGGTATGCTCGTCCGAGCGACGGGTTCGCCGATTTCTGTCCCGGTCGGACCGGAGATTCTCGGCAGAATGTTTGACGTGCTTGGAAACCCGATCGATCAGAAGCCAGCACTCCAAGGGGCGAAACAGCGTTCCATTCACCGGAAAGCGCCATTATTCTCTGAACAGGACACGGAGGCAAAAGTGTTTGAGACGGGCATCAAATCCATCGATCTCATTTGCCCTTTCATGAAAGGCGGTAAGGTTGGCCTCTTTGGCGGCGCGGGCGTCGGGAAGACGGTGGTTATTCAGGAGCTTATCCGAAACATCGCCCGGGAGCATGGAGGATACTCTGTCTTTGCGGGCGTCGGAGAGCGGACGCGCGAGGGAAACGACCTCTACCACGAAATGGAAGAATCCGGCGTTCTTGAAAAAACAGCCCTTGTTTTCGGTCAGATGAATGAGCCGCCGGGAGCGCGTTCTCGCGTTGCACTTTCCGCTCTCACGATGGCGGAATATTTTCGCGACGACGAGAAAAAGGACGTTCTTCTTTTTGTTGACAATATTTTCCGTTTCACGCAGGCCGGATCGGAGGTGTCGGCGCTCCTCGGGAGAATTCCGTCGGCCGTCGGATATCAACCGACGCTTGCGGAGGAGATGGGCGTTCTCCAAGAACGCATCGCGTCAACCAGGAACGGCTCGATCACATCGGTACAGGCGGTGTATGTCCCGGCGGACGATCTGACGGATCCGGCTCCTGCGACAACGTTCGGGCACCTCGACTCGACCGTGGTGCTTTCCAGGTCTCTCTCTGAGCTCGGCATCTATCCGGCCGTGGATCCGCTCGATTCAAGCTCGACCATTCTCGATCCGAACATCGTGGGTGAACGGCACTATTCGGTGGCCCGCGGCGTACAGCGCGTCCTCCAGCGATACAAAGACCTCCAGGATATTATTGCGATTCTCGGCATGGAGGAATTGACCGAGGAAGATAAGCTGACCGTGCTTCGCGCGCGAAAGATTCAGAAATTTCTCTCGCAGCCCTTCTTCGTAGCGGAGCAGTTTACAGGAAAGCCTGGAAAATATGTGAAGCGCGAAGATACGGTATCCGGATTTGAAAAGATTCTTTCGGGAGAACTTGATGAGGTTCCCGAACAATCTTTCTATATGAAAGGCTCGATTGACGAGGTTCTTGCGGTAGAATAATCGCTATGAAGACATTCACCCTTTCTATAGTTACTCCGGGGCGAAAGCTTCTTGAGGAGAAAGTTGTATCGGCAACGCTTCCGACCGAAGCGGGGGAAGTTACGATTCTTTCTGACCACATTCCATATATTGCCTCGTTGAAGCCAGGAGAAGCTGTTGTACGGAATACAAAGGGAGAAGAGCGGCATATGGTCATCCTTGGCGGCTTTGCCGAATTCCATGGCGGCGAGCTTTCGATTCTCGCCGACGCAGCTGAGCATGCCCATGAGGTGGATATTGAACAAGCTGAAGCAGCGGTGCGGTTTGCAGAAGAAATCCGACTGCAGAAGGGAGAAGCTTCGAGAGAAGATCAGGAGGCGGCTGCGGCAGCGCTTGAACGAGCATGGGCGAAACTCCGCATAGGTCGGAAGCATCGAACGCATCGGGGCATTCATCCTGAGACAAGCGAATAGAAGTCCGAAATATTGCGACGCAGATCAGTTTTTGGTACACTGTCCGAACCTGCAGATTCAGAGCCTCCTCCCAGAGATAAAAAATTTTAAGCAAGCATGCCTATGGAGACGCCAAAAGAGATGAAGGATCAAGATGGACCAGTAAAAGAGGAAAGCGCTGTATCGCGTCGGAAGCGGAAGAATATCGCTCGCGACATGATCATTGCCGGAGTCGCTCTCCTTGTCATTGCCGGAGGATTCGCGTATCTCTCGTGGCGTGATTCTGGGAAGAAAGGCGAGTCTGTCGTGAAGGATAAAGTGACTGAGTTTGTGAAAACTGCCATGGTAAGTCCAGGGACAGATGTGAAGCTCACTGATTTCTCCCGACAAGGCAGCTTATATCGCGCGACGTTTTCGGTTGGAGGGCAGTCTATCATATCCTATGTGACGCTTGATGGCTCGACGTTTTTTCCACAGGGGATTAATATGGACGAACGCGCGAAAGAAGCCGCAAATACTCCGAAACCAAAGACGGAAGCGGACACAAAAACAGAGAAACCGACCGTTGACCTCTTTGTGATGAGCTACTGTCCGTTCGGACTCCAAATGCAGAAGGGGATACTGCCGGTCATTGAAAAACTCGGCTCAAGCATTGATTTCAATATGCGATGGGTGTCGTACACAATGCATGGGAAAAAAGAATTCAATGAGAACATTCGACAGTATTGCATCGACAAGGAAGAGTCGGCGAAATATCTCCCCTACCTGTCGTGCTTTGCTTCATCTGCCTCGGGAGATTCGGTCGGATGCGGGAAAACAGCGAAGATAAATGAGGCAAAGAATGCGGCGTGCATTGCGGCTGCAGACAAAGAATTTAAATTGACGGAGAACTACGACTCGGCAAATGAAGGAAGTTCTCCATTCGGCATTGATAAAGCACTCAATGAGCAATACGGCGTTTCCGGATCCCCGACGCTTGTAGTGAACGGGACAACGCTCTCCGTTAGTCGCGATCCAGCAAGCCTTCTCTCGGCTATTTGCAGCGGATTTTCCAAGGCACCAGAGGCGTGCTCTGCGAAGCTTGCTTCGGAGACGCCAGCTCCTGGCTTCGGTACGGGCACATCGTCTGGTGGCGGAAGCGCCGCGTCGTGCCAGTAGGGCGCGTTCAGTTAGCTCGAGATGAACTCTTCCGCTTGTGCGGAGGAGTTTTTCTTATGGTGATCAGGTGGTATACTGGAAGAAATCTTTTTCTTTCTTTATGAATCAAGAATCTTTTGTGAAAGTGGCAAAGTGGATCTTCTATCTGTCGCTTGCCATCTTTGCGATAGCGTTCTTTCTTATCGTCATCGGCAATCGTGATCAGACCCGTCGATCCAATGGAAGTGAAGCATTGCCAACAACTGGCATGATGGGTGGGGATCGAAGCTTCTCTCCTAGACCTGCCGATCGGGGCCAAGTGGGAATTGGAGGAATGACGCGGGACGAATTCTTCGATGACGAGGACGCGTCTTCTGGAGCGCCGACGGAGGTTTTCACAAAGCAAGAAATGGCAGTGAATTCGTCGACTCCTGCCTTAGATCGGAAAATCGTCAAGAATGGGACGCTTTCCCTCGTCGTTGAAAGTGCTGATTGGACTGCAGACCGGATTGACGGGATCGTGACGGGATTCGGAGGATTTACCGCGTCTCGTTCAATTTCGGAGGGGGTAGCTTACCCAATGCGTCCGATGATGGGAAAGTCGTCATTGGAAACGCCTGAAACGAGAAATATTCGGAGTGGAACAATTGTTGTGAAAGTTCCAGTGGAGAAGTTTTCAGAAGTGGTTGCAGAAATCAAAAAGATTGCCCGCGTGGTAACGAATGATTCATCAAGTGCAGAGGATGTGACGGCAGCATACGCTGATCTTGAGGCGCGCCTCAAGAACAAGTATGCAGAGGAGGAAGCCTTTGCGAAGATTCTTAGCACGAGCGCTCAGAAAGTATCGGATGTCCTCGAGGTGACGCGGGAGCTTTCCCGCGTTCGGGGAGAGATCGAACAACTTGAAACGGAGAAGAAACTCATGTCATCCCAAGCCAGCATGGCCGAAATTACGATATTTCTTTCTGAAGACGCGCGCGTGGGGTCGGTATCGGGCGATTGGCGGCCATGGCAAATTGCAAAGAATGCAATGAATAAGCTTCTTGCCCATTTCCACGGACTCGTCGAAGGCGTGATCTACTTCTTTATTTCGGTTTTGCCGCTCTTTGTTCTGTATCTCTTCGGCCTCTGGCTTTTGTTTCTCTTGGGAAGGACGATTTATCGAAAGATGGTGTCGCAAGGAGGGCAAAAATAGATTTTCTTTGGAGTATTCATTTGGAGAGTCTCATGCGAATGGGGCTCTCTTTGACTTTCAGGCGTTTTCGAGGTAAAAGGAAGTCAGTTTTTTTCAAAACCAACTTCTCTCTGTTGGAGGGCGAAGCACATGTTCCACTCGACGTTGTTATCTTCTGACCTCGTTATCTTTTGGCTGAGCGGGGACCACGCTCGAAAGTTTGTCGTCGTTTTTCCACTGAGGGAGAGTCTGGTTCCCGTCCGCCATTCGCTCGCTTTCCAGACGAACGAGGATGTTCTGGAGACGCTCAGGATTGCAAGCATGAACGGAGATCTGTTTGCTCGGCACGCGATTGCCGCGCATATCCTCGTTACTGGCGATAGGAGAGGGGATGATGAATTTGCTGTCTCTCTGCTTGAGACTATCGTTTCCGAACGGGATGTTTGTCCGATAGCCTATTACACGCTCGGGGTATGCTATCGGCTCGGAATCGGCGTGAAACGGGACGAGTCAAAAGCCCGTAAGTTTTTCCAAAGGGGGGCGGAATTGGGCTGTTATTTCTCGAAATGGCAATTGCCTATTGCGGTATGACAATGGGCCGTTGCATGCAGCATCTGAAATCCGCACACAGGAAACTCGTGATGCGGATTTTTCATTGCCATTGAAAACTTTTCTCTGGAGGGATACTATGAGGGGAATCCTCCTTTTACTGGGTTTTTATTTCTTGCTATGCACGCTCAATCACGAATCTACGATCCGAGAGAAATAGAGCCAAAATGGCAAAAATATTGGGAAACAGAAGGTCTCTTCCATGCAAAAACAGGATCGAAGAAGAGAAAATTCTATCCACTTGTTGAATTCCCGTATCCGTCCGGAGAGGGGCTCCATACAGGCCATGTCCGCGGATACACCGCGATGGACATCCTTGCTCGAAAGCGGCGATTCGAAGGGTATGAAGTGCTCTATCCGATCGGGTGGGATGCTTTCGGTTTGCCGACCGAGAACTTTGCTATAAAACACGGAATTCATCCGGCGATAGTGACAAAGAAGAACACGGGAAATTTCCGGAGACAAATGAAATCGCTTGGGTTCTCGTTTGATTGGTCCCGAGAAATCAATACAACGGATCCCGAATACTATCGATGGACGCAATGGATCTTTCTCCAACTTTTCAAGAAGGGCCTCGCATACAAGAAGGCAATGGAAATCAACTGGTGTCCGTCGTGCAAGATCGGACTTGCAAATGAGGAGGCCCAAGGGGGCGTGTGCGAGCGATGCGGGAATCCGACCGAGAAGAGAGACAAGGAGCAATGGATGCTTGCCATTACGAAGTATGCAGATCGATTGGACAAAGATCTGGACGACGTCGATTATCTTGAGAAGATCAAGTTGCAGCAACGGAACTGGATCGGGCGGTCTGAGGGCGCGATAGTTAAATTTCATCTGGGAGGGACTTCTTCAAAGAGGTCGGAGGACTCTTGGCATGAGAAAGAGGCTCACGGATTTGTCGAAGTGTTTACGACGCGGGTCGATACGATATTCGGATGCACATATGTCGTTATTGCGCCGGAGCATCTCCTGTTAATGGAACGAAAGGGTCAGATTCAGAACTGGAACGAAGTAGAGGAATATCTGAATCGAGTGAAAAAGAAATCCGAGGAGGATCGTCTCGATGTAACGAAAGAGAAAACCGGCGTGAAACTTGAAGGCGTTGAAGCGACGAATCCGTTTACGGGTGAAAGCGTGCCGATTTTCGTCGCGGACTATGTGCTTGGGAGCTACGGGACGGGCGCTGTGATGGCCGTGCCGGCGCATGATGAGCGAGATTGGGAGTTTGCGAAAAAATACGGGCTAACAGTACGGCAATCGGTAGCCCCGTTCTTCTCTGTCTCCGAAGGGAAAGACGCAATTCGTCCGGACAAGCCGACAGTCCGACGGAAAACGGCATTTGCTCTCGTGAAGCACTGGAGCGAGGAAAAATATCTCTGCCTTGACTGGGAGAGATTTGGCTGGCATTCGGGAATTATCGGTGGCATTGAAGCTGGTGAGGATCCGATTGGAGCGGCATCCCGGGAAATTGTTGAAGAAACGGGATACAAAAATCCGAGATTTCTCCGCTTTATCGGCGGTGAAATGCATACGAATTTTTTTGCGGCTCACAAAAATGTGAATCGGTACGCGGAGGGTGTAGGCATGCTCTTTCAATTGGAAAACGAAGTATGGAGTGAACCGGATGAGGACGATACGCAACATCATCGGGCAACATGGATTGATGGTAGTTCCATGCCAAGTTTTCTCAACTTGCAGAATTTCCAATACATGTGGAGGGTACTAGAGACTGACCGAGATTGTTTTACTGATGATGGAGTTCTTGTTAGTTCTGGGGAATTTTCCGGATTGAAATCTGCAGTGGCGCGAGAAAAAATGACGGAATGGATGGAGAGGAAAGGGTTGGGGAGAAAACAAACGAATTACAAGCTTCGCGACTGGGTGTTTTCAAGGCAGCGATACTGGGGCGAGCCAATCCCTCTTGTCCGCTGCGAAGCGTGCGGGGTGAAAGAATGGAAGCCGAAATACGAGTTGAACTTTTCCAGCCAGGAGACATGGAAGAAGATCGTTGCCGGAAAGAAAACCGTGGAGACTCGGGCTTTGAATCCCGATGAACCGAATCGATATTTCGGAGATGTGAATGTCGGCGAAATATTAAAATTGACGAATCGAAAGACGGGCGAGTCGGCTGCGTATCGCGTGAAGAGGGTTTATCGGTTCGATTCTCTTGAATCGGCGATGAAAGATGAGGACTTCGATCGGAAGGTATGGGCGGACGGGAAGCCTAAACACACGGCGGAGGAATGGAAGAAGGGATACGCGTCATGCTCGCCGGACTATCTCGATCGCATCGAGAAATGCGGATTGATCGGATGGGAAATTGAACCGGCGGAAGTTGGGAAGTGGATCCCGATCCCCGAAAAAGATTTGCCGATCGAACTCCCCAAAGTGAAATCGTATCAGCCTACCGAAACGGGCGAGTCTCCTCTTGCGGCGATAAAGAAATGGGTGAATACGAAGTGTCCGAAGTGCGGGGGACCTGCTCGGCGCGAAACCGACACTATGCCGAACTGGGCCGGGTCGTCGTGGTACTTCTTGCGATATGCGGATCCGAAATGCGGAAAATCGATTGCTTCGAAAGATGCGCTTCGGTACTGGACGCCGGTCGACTGGTACAATGGCGGAATGGAACACACGACGCTCCATCTTCTCTACTCGCGCTTTTGGCACAAATTTCTCTATGATATCGGCATTGTCCCGACGAGCGAACCATACCAAAAGCGTACTTCCCATGGGCTTATCCTCGCTGAGGGCGGAGTCAAAATGAGTAAGTCCAAAGGGAATGTCGTGAATCCGGACGATATCGTCCGGCGATTTGGCGCTGACACGCTTCGGGTGTACGAAATGTTCATGGGACCATTCGACCAAAACGTTACCTGGAGTACCGAGAGCATTTCGGGTGCGCGCCGTTTTCTTGAAAAGGCGTGGAGGCTGTCGCCGAAGGTATCTGCCCAACAGCCGAAGGATGAAGACGTGGCCCTTTTGACGCTTCTTCAGAAAACCATCAAGAAGGTTTCGGAAGATATTGAGGCAATGCGATTTAACACGGCGGTAAGCGCGCTCATGATATTGGTGAATGATATGGAGAAGCGAGATCGTATCAGTCTCGACTCGTATTCGGCGTTTCTTATCCTGTTGTGCCCTTTTGCTCCGCACATTGCAGAGGAGCTCTGGCAGGCGATCGGACACAAACAAACCATGACGGAAGCGGCATGGCCCAGTGCTGATCCAAAGTATCTCAACAACGAGGAGGTAGAGATTGCCGTGCAGGTGAATGGCAAGTTGCGGGCGCGGATTCGCGTCGCGGCCGGATTATCCCAAGATGATATCGAGCTTATCGCGAAAGCGGATTCGCTCGTCGCGAAACATTTGAAAGAAGGAAGTCTTCGGAAGGTTATCTTCGTCCCGGAGAGGCTGGTGAACTTTGTGGTTTCATGAGGATGTTTCTCGTTCTGATTCTTAAAAAGATCTTCATTGACAATACTCTTCTGCATATATACTGTGAATGCGAGCTCCGTAAAGTTTCGGGGCGGTTCTTGAACAAGCTCTTGGAGAGAAATCGTGAAAGAAATTATTCCAGTATCACCAAGCATTATTGTCTCGGCGGATGCGGCTGACTTTAATTCCTTCGAGAGGCTTTTGAAGGGCATTAAAGGCGTTCGAAATATCGGCGCAATCAAAATCGGATCCATTCTCGGCTGGATGGGGCTTGACGAGGTGGTGTGCAATATCAGGTCTGTAATGGGTAAAGAATTTCCCATCATCTTCGACCATCAGAAAGCGGGGACGGATATTCCGGATATGGGGAAGCTTTTTGCGAAAGGATTGGCATGGTATGGCGTAAATGCCGTTATCTTGTTCCCATTTGCTGGACCAAATGTTCAGGAATGTTGGACTAAGGCGTGCTTCGGTGAAGGTCTCCAGGTTTTGAC
>CAZETL010000017.1:0-17398 GCA_964515255.1 uncultured Bdellovibrionales bacterium
CATGAACCAGAAGAAGAGGAAGCTGTTTCGCAACAAACGTATCCGTCACTCGATTTGCAATTATCAAAAGTTCCAGACTTGATAACCCCAGGAGAAGCGCACGTCTCCTGACAAGCGCACGTCTTCCCAGAGCCACAGGACGCTTCACAGGTTGCCGCAATCGCCTGATCCGAAAAAGCAAGAGGAAGAACCAGAAGAAACGCTCCGAAAATCAATCCCTTCGCATATTGAACAAAAATTTTCATAGTACGCTTTGTTTTCTTTTCAAATATAGAAACCTCTCTGGTTCTTGGCATCTTCACTGCTTGCCGCAAAGACGAAACTTACGAGCCCCACGCCGTTCCCTTGAGGAGAGCGTCAACTGCAAGAATGATAACCAGGCCAGAGAGAGCGACAATAACGCCAAGGATGGAAAACTTCATGTTCCGCTTCGCCGTCTCGATCTGATTCATATTGCCTGCCGCGACAAGATACTGGATACCGGACACGACAAAAGCGATAATCGCAAGAAAACCGAAGAGATAAAGCACCCATTTCATAAGGTTGACGACGATATCCGTAACCGACGTCTCGGCAAGACCGGTATTGAGCGGAAAACACACTCCGGCATACTCTTTGAATTTCTTCGGATCGCATTTCACCGGAGCCGCACCGGATCCGCCGCCACCTCCACCTGAGGAATCTTTCGCACAACAAGTATACCCGCTCGCAGCATCGCAATCAGAGAAAGTTCCTGAAACAGGACTCCCCGAACAAGACTGTCCATCGCCAAGGCACGAACATGTCTTTCCGGACGGACACGAACTCGCGCACGTCTTCGTTCCGCCGCCACCTCCGCCACCTCCGCTAGAAGCTTTGCAATACTTCATCCCTGCAGGGCAAGCAATGGCTGCACATGCGGGATCATCCGCCATGCCACAGCTTGCCGAACATTGGGAATTAAAACCCAAACAATCAGGAAAAACAGACGACTTCGGAATACAAGCCTTGGTGGCAGAACAGCCTTTCTCCGCCTTGCAACCATTGGTAACTTCCAGTTGCGTTCCGCATGAAGATTCGCATGTGACCTCGCGACACGACGCAAACGCAGAGACACCAAAAGAAAAGGCTCCCACAAAAACAAGAAAGAGGACTTTCTTCATAGAATTGCAGCGAGAGAAGAAAAGTAGTAAATCAAAAAGCTAGAAACTCGTGTCCGCACTGAGCCAGAGATCCACCGCCTGAACCACGACATACCCGACAAGCGCCACAATAACTCCTACAATCGAGTAGAACATTGCGTTTTTCGCATTCCCGGCGCGCTTATCATCCCCTGCCGCCGTAAGGTACAGTATGCCCGAAATGACAAAACCGATCACCGCAAGAAATCCAAGTATTGCAAGGAGCCACTCCATAGTGCTTGCTACAATTTCCATAATAGAAGCATTGGGAAGACCGGATCTCGCCGGACCTTCGAGCGCCGGATTTGCCGACGACGCTCTCGCAATACCCGAAAGCGAAACAGCTGATACGATCGCGAACCCCGCACTCTTCTTCAAAACCGAGCTAAGGCAAAACTTCTTCATAAAAATCTTCTTTAAAAAAGATATGGGAAAAGAAAATGCTAGAACTCAACTTCCCCACCGAGCCACCAGTCAACCGCCTGGATAATAACGTACCCCATAAGGGCGACGATCACTCCGACAATTGACCATATCATAGCCGTTTTCGCCTGTTCGATTCGCTTCGTATCCCCCGCCGCCGTAAGGTACAGTATGCCCGAGATGACGAAGCCGATAATGGCAATGAAACCGAAGAGCATGAGAATCCACGTCATGAGATTCGACACGAGCTCCGGAATAGACGTTTGAGCAAGACCGGATTCCGTCTTGACTCGGGAAAGTCCGCTCGCCCAGCCTCCGGAAGTGTCTGACTTTCCTCCGCCGCCGCTTCCACCCCCTCCACTTCCGCCTCCTCCGCTGCCTCCACCACCGTTTCCTCCGCCCTCACCTCCTCCGCTCGTTGCAGTTCGATTTTTGCAATAGACAAGCCCTCTTGTCGCGGATGTCCCTTCACATGCTCCCCGGCACGACTCGTCATCGCCGCCATAGTTCGAACAATTCGACTTGCAGTAACTGTTCAACGCGTCGCATTGCCCACCGCTAGTTGAAGCCGTAGAAGCGCAGTAGTAATACGCTCCGCTCCCTCCAGGACAAGCATCATCGCATCCCGGCTTCAATCCGCCATACGCATCACAATTCGCTTTGCAGTGATTTTGGGTATCCGGGCAACTAGAACCGCCTCCGCCAGAGACGCAACAAAGGGTTCGCTCATTATTCCCGGAACATTCCGTACCGCCGTACACGTCCCCACCGGAACAATCCGAACTGCTGAGAACGCAGGAACCGGAGCCGCTCCCGTGCGTACAATTGAACACATCGGCCGAAGCGGCAGGGACGAAAAAAACGCCGAAAAGAAAAAGCACTTGACTGATGAGAATCTGGAGCGATGAAGAAAAACGCATAAGTTCTAGCGTAAGTATACCACATGAGAAAGAGAAGAATGAAGAAGCGTCAAGGCTTGGGAGAACAGAACAACCTCTCTCAAAAATAATTTGAAAGCGGTTATAAGGATTTTTCAAGCGAGAACATTGAAAACCGAGAAGGAATAATGGCGTTATTCCGACGAAGTTTGAAATGTTCGGAGCCGAAAGAGATCAGGACTCGGATCATGAAGGATTTTTGAGAGAGGTTCTAGACAAGCTCCAAGGAAAACATGCGCCCCATATATCCAGGAAAGATTTGAAAAACAAAACGATGGCGCACTATTCCAAACACAGGAAACCAAAACAAAAACGGAGCAGCCAAGAAAGCGCCCCGCCTTTGAAAAATTTCCAAAAGCTAGATGCTCGTATTCGAACCGGCACGAAGCCACGAATCCACAGCACCGACGATTACATACCCGACAAGCGCCACGATAACTCCCATGATCGAATAGAACATGGCATTTTTCGCGCTTCCCACACGTTTCTCATCTCCTGCCGCCGTGAGGTAGAGGATGCCCGAAATGACAAAGCCGATAATGGCGAGAAATCCGAGAATCGCGAGGAGATAATTCATGGTTGACTTGATGATCTCATAAATCGAAGCATCCGGTGTCCCGGCGCTCCGTGCATTGCTGTCGCCGACGGACCACTGTCCAAATGCAACCATAGGGGCGCCAAACACGAAAACCGCGAGCGCAAGCGCTCCGACATGTTTCAAAATCAATGATTTCCTCATAATTTCCACCTCCTTTCCATGTGCCTCAATAGTAATCTACTGAGATTAAGAACCCGTATCTTTGAGACTTCCAACACTTTCTCAAAGTCTTCACGAAAGAAAGCTCGCAATCGCCTTTACAAGCACAAAAGCTCCGAGTCCGACTACCGTGCCAATCAATGCCCACAAGAAAGCCTTTTTTGCAAGCTCGGTCCGCGCCGCGTCTCCTGCCGCCGTGAGGTAGAGAATGCCTGCTACAACGAATACTATTATAACAAGGAAACCAAATACCTCCAATATAAAAAAGAGTAAACGGAGAAACGCTTCGGCGAGCGTGGGAGCATTGTCAATGGCACCGCCCGCCGCAAAAGCAACATCAATAAACATAGGAAACAAGTCGCTTATAGAACAAAGCAAGCGGAAAAGACACTCAGAGTCCGTACCTGCGATTCCGGCGCTTCAATAGGAAAAGCATCAAAACTCCACCAACAATGAGCAGGAAAGCCACTCCAAAAATAACCACCGCAACAACGCTAACCCCTTGAGAAACATCCTCCGGTGCAACCCCAGTTCCCCGAAGAACTGGATTCACTCCTTGAAGAAGAACTTCTCCCGTCTTCGGATCCTTGAGAATATCTCCGTTCTGCGCGAGTAATCTCTTCGTTTCTTCACTAAAATTCACAGAAACACCCACGCAATCAGGAAGGCACGTGTTTAAATTTTCTCCTTTTTCATATTCACAGATTCCATTCTTATTGCAGGTCGAAAATTCGGAAAGATCATAGGAAAACAAAGGCTCGGAAGATCCGGACCGATACACTTCAAGTTTTCGAGCAAGGCTGAGGTATGGCGCATGAAAAATGAAATTTCCCTTCTCAGGAGAGAATTTTCGATGAACCGCCGCATATCCATCAGCATACAAGAACGCGATTTCAAAGTCCCCTCCGGAAGAATCCTGCAGAAACGCCATAATAGACATCTCCGCATCCTTGCTAACGGCGACCGGCGGCTTTACATCGGGGTCCAGAGATAAGTATCCGCGATCAACATCATAGAAGAAGTGGATGTCAAACGTGTCCGCACAAGCAGGAAGAGCGGAGAAAAACAGAAAGAGACCAAACAAAAGGGAAAACCCTGATGCTAATTTCTTGAGAAAATAATTCTCAGTTTCTACAAGAATCATAATAAGAGGATACCCGATCACAATATGGAGGACTCCCTTCGCCGCAACTATAACATTTTCCATTTATAGTTCTCGTATTTGGGGTACAATTTGAAGTCCCACTATTGTAACAGCCAGAGAGACTTTTGATACCGTCAAGATTACACATGGAATATTTTTTAAAATCGGCAAGAACTTTCGCTCCACAACCTATGTCTTTGTTAACATCAGCAATAATTTCATCGCAACTGAGCCCGCAAACAGCGCGAGCAGTGCTTGGTATTACCTGTGAATATCCGCATGCGCCAGCGCCGGAAACTCCCTTCCTACACGTTGTGTTCTGATTGTAATGTTCTCCCGCCTGAAGTACCGCCATGTACATGTTTGAGTCGATATATGTTTGAGATTTCACAGCACCGGCGACAGCGGGATCACTCGCGCATGCTCCGCTTGAACAACTGAGTGGTCCACCACCCCCGCCGCTTCCGCCACCGCCGCCGCTTCCGGCATACCCTCCTGATCCCGTGTATTTTGTCTGCGTGTCGCACTTATACTCGAACCATGACCCGTTCGTCTTGAAAGAAAAACTCGCCGTCTCTTCTCCAAGCGCTCCATCCGCGAGAACAAAGAGAATCACATTGATCGCAACCCACCCGAGGAGGACGACTGCGAGACCGACAAGCGTCGCCCATATCCCTTTCTTTGCCATGCCGATCAATTGGTTATTCCCTGCCGAAACAACATAGAGAATTCCCATCGCAACCAACGCCACGAAAGCAATATAGACCATCACCTTAAAAATCCAGTCGGTAATATTTTTCATGAGGAGGAGAAGATGGCACAGTGTGCAAATTTTTGTTTCGTCCTCTGGGGTGTTTGGGTTATCGCAACTTCGCCCGCACGGGACAATCCCGGAGTTTTGAGAACCCAGACACGACGTTCCTTCTCCCCCGCCAGCCTGTTCGCAATAGTAATACTCGCCAGATGTCCCGTAGTTGGATTTGCACTCGGCGGCGCATGCCGAATTGTTTGCGCCCTGTTCACAAGCAGCTGTCTGGCATTTCGACATGTCGCATGATCCTCCGCTTCCTCCATTTGAGGAAGAGCAGCACGATTGACTAGAAGCGCATCCTGTCGCATCCGTAAGCGCTGTACCTGACGCACACGCCGTTGATGAACAGCTCCCCGTTTTCGCTGCACCAGTCGAATCCTTCCCGCTACAGGAAGAACCCCCTGAAGACGCTGCTTTACAACACACTTGACCAGGGCAACTCCCAGAAGCGTCAACGCCATTTGAACAACTCCCCTCGTCGTTAACACATATGCCACTTGCACAGGAAGATGAGGATGAAGGAGATTTACAACATGCTGTGGAGTTATCCGTGCAACTCTTCGTTATATCAACGCCACTCGAACAAGAAGATTTACACGAAGAAGCGTCACAAGCGCCCGCGGTTGGCATCGGGACACAGCAAGTCTGAAACGAAGGACAATTCGAACCGCGAATAAGAATCTCGTTTGACGAGTCGCACGGCCAAGCGCCAGTTACACATCTTCCTTTGAGATCTCCCGCGCAATCAAAAGCCGCCTGCGATGAGGAATAAGAAAGAAAGATCCCGAAAAGGGCCCCCGCAATAACAACCAAGACAGAATGTTTCTTCAGAAACAACATATCTCATTTAAAAGGCAATGTCCCGGAAAAATGAGCCTATTTCGAACCCAGCCGATTGATTCTCGCTTCCGCGGTAGACAATGCCTGCTGCACGTTGGACTCTCCGAGATTCACCGAGGTAATCATCTCGCCGAGAATCCGCTCAATGCTCTCGGGATCCGTCTGCCGCCAGCTTCGCGCGACGAGATTGCCATCGGCAAACGGCCCCAGAACCGGATCCATTTTCTGCTTCTCCACGATATCCCTCCTTGCCGCCGGTTTCCCCGTTCGCTCAAGATATGCCGCAGCCGGGTCGAAATTCGTCTGAAAATCCTTCGAATTTCCAGAAACAGGATTCTGGAGGTGTACCGTCCCGTTATTTGGAAACGTCACATACTTGAGAAATTGCCAGGCATCGAATATCCGGGCAGCAGAATACGCCGCCGCATCGCTCGTACCTTCCGGAGCCGTCTTATTCTTCGCCACGACAAACCCCCAGTAGTTCGGGAAATTGAATGGCTGCGCGCCTCCCGGCTGCGGAAGCGGCGCCACAGCGAAATTCAGCTTCGAATTCTTCCTCTTAATCGTCTCGTAATGCCAAGAGTAATTCACCATCATGGCAGCCGTTCCCTCATAGAAAGCGTCTATTGAATAGTGCATCGCCGGATTCCAGGTATAGAGCGATGTCGTCGGATTTGCAAACTGCGTATAAAACGAGAGCGCATTTGCTCCGGAAGAAGAGGCGAGGCGAAGCTCATTGCTTTTCCCTCGCGGAACAAGAACGCCGTTTTGAAGAAGAATCGCCGAGAGCACGTCCGTAGACCGATTAATATTCGCCGCGGTCCCGAGAGCGGCGCCCGACTGTACAATTTCCCCAAAAGAATTAATTTGAGTCAAAAGACGCACATCGTTTTGGAATTCCTCCCAAGTAATCGGCGCCTCCGCGATGCCGGCAGCACCCAGCAAGTCCTTGTTGTAATACAGCGCAAGAGAATCCACCGAAAGCGCGGAGCCGATGATTTTCCCTTCTTTTGAGATAAAGTCGTCCGAAACGGTGTCGACGAACGTATTGCGATACGTCCGTTCATCGATAAGGCCGTCGGGAACCGCGACAACCTTGTCTGAGAAAGCAGGCGTCCATGAATTTCTCACCATGAAAATATCCGGGCCGTTTCCGGAAGCGAGCGCGTCAAGGAGGTCCTGGCGATACGTATCAACATCGAACTTCCGATACGTAATCGCACCGATATTCGGATTGAGTTCCTTGTACTTCCCGACGATCTGCTGAAACGCATCAGAATCATCGAAGACGCCCCACACCTCGAGATTCATGCGATAACTCGTATCGCGCTGCCGCAAGCCGCATCCGGATAGAGTAAATACTGATCCGACAAGAAAACAAAGTGACAGAGACCGCACAAAAAACTTTCGACGCATAACCTTTGTTTTTGAATGACGACTCACCCTGGAAAACAATCGATTGCCGCGCGTGCCGATACCTCTCCAATCCAATGCTATTTTTCGCACACGAGCGCGTAGTGGTAGTCCCCCGCCGCGACATCCTTCACCGGAGAAAATCCCCTCTCGGAAAGCATCTCGACAAGTTTATCCCGGGAAATTCGAAGAGAGACCTCCGGTCCGAATGACGCTTCGCGATCATTCCACTCCATAACGAAGAGAAAGGCTCCTTTTTTCAATATTCGATACGCCTCCCAGAGCATCCGTTCGCGCTCTCGGTTCTGAAAGAGCACGTCCTTCAAAATGACCCAATCAACGCTTTCGTCCGGCAATCCGGATCCGTTTTCCCGCTCGAGATTCGCGCGCTTCGCCACTATGTTCTTCAATCCAAGCGCCTTCGCGCGGCTCGCCACTGCCTCAAGCGACGAAGGAAGGATGTCGAGAGCGTACACTCTGCCGTTCTCCCCGACTGCTCGAGCGAAAGCAAGCGAGAAAAAACCGGATCCGCAACCGAAATCCGCAACCGTCGCGCCAGTCAGCATATCGAGCTGATCCAATACCTCTTCGGGTTTGACAAAAGAGTAAGCGAGCGGCAATCCCATAGGGCCAAAAGTGGAAAATTCTTGCAAAAAGAACAGCCGCATTGTACAACAGAAACGCCGGGTCAACAAATCGAAGACAAGGCGAGGCGGGAGACAGAAGCAAAGGAATGACACACGGAGAGGTGCGTGAGTGGTTGAAACGGCAGTCCTGGAAAGACTGTGTGTTAGAAATAGCACCGAGGGTTCGAATCCCTCCCTCTCCGCAACAGGCTCGTAGCATCAAAGAGAATCAAGGGCATCTCGAAAACGGGCAATCTAGAACCGCCCAATTGGGCGGTTCTCTTTTCCGGTTCCTTGGACTCTTTCAATTTTTTCGAATTTCCTGATCTTCTTTTTTGGATTGCGTCAAAGTATCCTGAGATGAGTACGAAGAATTCTAAGAAGAATGCTTGTTTATATAGAGTCCGCGCCATAAAATAATTCTTTTGACCTTTTGAAAGTAACTTGTACGACCTTACGACCTACTTATCAAAAGATATCAATTCGGTTCCAATAGCATGGCATCCCTAACAGTTAGCCTTTGTCTAATTTTTGATATCAATTCCTGAGTATTCACTT
Organism: uncultured Bdellovibrionales bacterium; assembly: GCA_964515255.1. GTDB lineage: Bacteria > Patescibacteriota > Minisyncoccia > Moranbacterales > UBA1568. Next base: position 8,671 of record CAZETL010000017.1, read on the forward strand.
TAAGACCCTTATCATGCCACCCTCTCTCCTTCCTCTTCGTTGACTGAGATGGTTTGACAGTAGGACCCCACGCCTCCGAGACACCAAACGAATAGATATCACCATCTTCTGTGTGTTCTATTAGCCTATTTCTAACCATCTTCACACCTATAAATTCAGCCTTCTTTTTGCCACAAATAGATTTTTCGACTAAATCCCATAATTTGCCCGCATTATAATAAAAGCTTTCCAGCTTCTCTGCTAACTTTTTTCTGTCTCCCTCTAGTCCGCTATTTCCTTCTCCATCCTCTTTTCCAAAAGAGAACATTATCATGTCGGACATGCCTCTTAGTTGAACTGGGACATTTGGATCTGCTCTTCGAAGCTTCATGTTGAAAATATTCTTCCCAGAAGATCCAGATCTACAAGAGAGTACTCCTGTTTCCTGGTTAAAATCTATTTCCATTCTCAATGGATCGCCATTAAGACACCTTTCATTCAATTGAATAAGTTCAATATATTGCAATCTAGCCACCTCCAGACGATGAGTCAGTTCTCCTAACATTTTCGGATCTGCTACAAACCCGGGAACTTTAACCAGATCGATAAGTTTCCCTATTTCAGATGCTACGTCTTCCATATAAACTTATCTTGCATTAAGTAACCCGAAAGAGAGTCCTTCACTAGACTGGCGGATGTCCAGTATAGTCCCATCTTCTCCAAACAAGAAGATCCTTGCAAAAACTCGCAGGTCGTGATACATTCTTCTCATAATTCATAGGGGAACGAGCTCCGATTGGTTTTGCCAGAAGCAAAACGAGCCGGATGCCGCATGCAACGATATGCTTACGCCCAGACAAAAGGCAAAAGCGACGAAAGAAGCGAAACGCCACGAGAAAGACACCGGGTCTCCGGAGTACCAGATCGCCATGTTTACCGAGCGGATCAAGAAGCTCACCGATCACCTCAAAAAAAATAAGAAGGATTTCCATTCCCGGCGGGGGCTCCTCAAGATGGTCTCGAAACGAAAGCGGCTTATGACCTATCTTCAGAAAACTGACGAGAAAACGGCGAAGTCGGTCGCAAAGAAACTGAAACTCGCCTAGTGTCCGCGTCCCGCCCTCGCGGGACGTTTGGTTTTTACCGTCGGCAAGCCCTTCTGTCGCTCCGAGGGAACAAGCAAAAAAAATGCAGCGGTACCGTCATGCCTTGGGGATTTGGACGCGATCCAGTCCGGAGAAGACAAGCATTGAGGCGCTTGACGCGAAAATGCATCGGACATGCTTATTCTCCCTCTTTTTTAAAATCAATCCATTTTTCACTATGGCGAAATTCAAGGAACAACGCGTCGGCGTCCTCGTGGATGTCCAGAATATGTACTACAGCGCGAGAATTCTTTTTGGAAAGAAAGTGAATTTCAAAAATGTTCTCCTCGCCGGAACCGCCGATCGAAAGCTTATCCGCGCCATCGCCTACGGCATAAAGACCGTGGAAGGAATGGAGGAAAAATTCTTCGAGGCGCTTGAAAAATCCGGCTATGAGGTAAAAACCAAAGACCTTCAAATATTCCCCGACGGTTCGAAGAAAGGCGATTGGGACGTCGGCATAGCGATAGACGCCGTCAAAATGGCGCGAAGCCTCGATGTGCTTATTCTCGTTTCCGGAGATGGAGATTATCTCCCGCTTGTCGAATATATTCAATCGACGACCGGGTGCCGCGTCGAGGGCATGGCCTTCAAAGAATCGGCAAGCTCCAAACTCATCGAGCGTCTCGATGACTTTACCAACCTCTCCGAAGAGAAAAGCATGTTCCTCATTTAGTCTCGAAAGGACGATGCGGGACAAAACAGCGAAAAAACCGGGATATCCCGGTTTTTTGCATATTCCAAATCTACTTGCCTATTCTACCGTCACGCTCTTCGCAAGATTCCTCGGCCGATCAACCGACTCGCCGCGCGCATTCGCTACGAAATAGGCGAACAACTGCAGAGGAATAACCGAAAGAAACGGTGAGAGCTGTTCTATCGTCTCCGGTATATAGAGACAGTCGTCCGCAAGGCCTTGGTCGAGAAGTTCGGTATTCCCGTCTGTCGTTACAGCGAGAATTCTTCCCTTTCTCGCCTTCACTTCCTGCATATTGCTTTTCGTCTTCTCATACATACTATCCTTCGGAATAATGAAAACTGATGGGAATCCTTCTTGTACGAGCGCGAGCGGACCATGTTTCATCTCTCCTGCCGGATACGCCTCGGCATGCACATAGGCAATTTCCTTGATCTTGAGCGCACCTTCGGCTGCCACTGGAAAGCTGTACCTCCGGCCGAGGTAGAAAAAGTTCTCGCATGAGGCATATTTCCGCGCAACTTCTTCCACGAAAGATATCCTCTCGAGAATAAGCCGGATCTGATCGGGAATCCGCTGGAGAGCACGAGCGAGTACCTGCCCGACCGACAGAGAAAGATTCCTCTGCCGACCGAGATAGAGCGAAAGAAGCGACAAAACAGCTATTTGCGAAGTAAAAGCCTTTGTGGAGGCGACGGACACCTCTGGTCCTGCGTGGGTATATACGCCGGCATCGGTTTTCCGTGCAATTGTCGATCCGACCACATTGACAATTCCGAGAGCGAGAGCGCCTTTTCTCTTCGCTTCTTCCAAAGCGGCAAGCGTATCTGCCGTTTCTCCGGATTGCGATAGAGCAATAATCGCGGAATCTCCGCCTAACACCGGATTTTTGTAGCGGAATTCCGAGGCCGGTGTCGCCTGCGCGACGCAACCGGAAATATCTCCAAGAAGGTATTCTCCGATTAGGCCCGCGTAGAACGAGGTGCCACACGATACAAGATGAAAAGACGAAATTCGACGAAGCGCATCCTGAACCGACCACAATCCACCGAGCCGAGCCGTTGCATCTTCAATCTGAAGCCTTCCACGGAACGCATCTTCGATCACGCGCGGCTGTTCCATGATTTCCTTCAGCATAAAATGGGCGTATCCGCCCTTCTCAGCCTCTTCCGGAGACCATTCTATTGTCTCTAGCGTCTTCTCTGGCGCCCGGTGTCCATTAAGAAGACTCACTGCATGGTGAGAAGCGGTAATTTCACACAATTCCCCGTCATCGAGAGCAAACATATTCCTCGTGCAAAGGAGAATAGCCGCCGGATCCGACGCCACGAGGTATTCGCCATCGCCAACCCCGACCAATATCGGGCTTCCGCATTTTGCGACGAAAAGAGTGTCCGGTTTCTCCGCACTGATAACGAGCAATCCATACGTTCCGCGCACACCTTCCAATACCTTTCGTATTGCTGAGGCTATGTCCGGACAGCTTTTCCTTGCTTCCTCGATGCCATGAGAAAGCACTTCGGTATCGGTTTCCGAATTGAACACATGGCCCTTTGCAATGAGTTCTTCTTTCAGTTCCCGGTAATTTTCGATAATTCCATTATGAACGACGGCGATGCGCTCCGAACAATCCAGATGGGGATGCGCATTCGCATCATTCGCTTCGCCATGCGTCGCCCACCTGGTATGCAAGATGGCAATCGGGGCCGCCTTCGGGAATTTCTTTGCTTTTTGCCGCCGGCGCACTTCCGGCAAGAGACCGGCCTGGATCGCTCCGCGTTTCTTTGCAAGAGAAATCTTTCCGTGAGAAACAGTAGCAACTCCAGCGCTATCGTATCCTCGATACTCCAACCGGAGAAGCGCCTGAAGCCCCGTATCGATAGCATCCGCTCCTTCCCGTACAACCCGCCCGATAATGCCGCACATAGTTTTGCAGTTACTGACAGATCCTGTCCGAATTTGTAGCAAAGAAGCGCACAAAAGACAATCTCAGAAGCGCCCTGACCAAAAAACGTCAGAATTCCCTAGCATCACGAATTACAAAGGTTCTCCGGAAAGAAACGGGATTCTTCTCGACTATCAGATAATAGCTTTGTCGAAAGGAAAATAGTTTTTTATTTCAGGGATACTGTCATTGACAATAGAATTCTTTTATACTATGTTTCAGTGTCGGTTCTTTGACAAAATCGCTGTGCAAACAGCAACCCGCGCCCCGGGGTTTTCCGGGGTTGGAGATGACGATGAAAGTGCTTTTCTGGTGTTTCATTCTGACAACCGTATTAGCATCTTCGGCGACGCTTAGTGACGAGATGAAAGATTCCACGAAACCACCTCTTCCGAGTAGTGAGGAATTTGCGCGATGCATGGGACCGTTCAGGGACGCTTCTGTGGAGGAGTCGAAGCACTTTGGCGGTCGTCCTGAAGACATGCTCTCGAAAGGTGAAAGGGCGTGTCGCGTATTCTTGCCTCCTCTGCAGATGCAAGAATCCGTGCAACAGTCTATTGAATCCATGGGTGAAGATATTGCGAGAATCAGATCCAAAGCGAGTCATTTCGAGATCGAGGTACGGAATATGCAGCAGAATTGGTTTGCTCTATTTGCTCTGCTCGCAATAGTAGTATTCCTGATGCTTCTTAGACTTTTTCGGCTTTTTCGTCTTCTTGCAGATCTTCGCTCTTCCCTTAAGAAACTTCGGGAGGAGGTGGAAGAAATACGGGCGGAAGTGATAGCGGAGGAAACATACCGACTGTCCCAAAACCCAGCATTATTCCAAGCTAAGGACATCGATGCTTTACGCGAAGATATCCAGAGACTCAAAGTTGAAATTTCCGTCCTTCGAAATTCGAAAGCGGATATTCCCTGGTACAGCAGATGGCTCTGAAATAGAACCCGAGGAACAAATTGAGAGGCGAAAGAAAATGTCCACTCTTCTTGCTGAAGTAAGCGCACTCCCTTCCTGGGCGCAAATCGCACTCGGTCTGCTGGTAATCGCATGGATAATGACGGGAATCGTTCTGATCGGTTCGATCAACGAACTGTTCGGGTACGATTATGAGCGAAGTCGATGGATCGGGACAGCTGGAGGTTTTGCTTTTATGAGTGCGCTTATCGTTGCCATTTTGTGGGTTTTGTAAACCTGCGTTCGGCGAATACGATAAGCGAACGAGTAAAGCACTTAACCTGAACCCATCTCGTATACTCGCATAACACTTGTATACTGAATGGGTTCTTTTTTATACCAAAATTCGCTAAGAATTTTTCACCAAAACGACGTTCTGGATTTGTTTGCGTAACAAGGAAGATACAGGAAAGACATCTTCGCGGTTTTGGATTCTGTATTTACAATAAAATGAGCTCCCATAACCCCTCGCATAAGGTAGAAGAATTCTCCTCAAAGCCGCTTCGCGCGAAGTATACGGCTTGTTTCTTACAATACCAAAGCATACCGAGTAGTTCATAATTCACATTGACTCTACTTGCAAAAGACCGTATACTTCGCGAAGATACGGCTTATTTTTTTCTTTAAGATACGCCCAAAGGAATCGCCCTCGGCACAGAAGAATACCCAAAGCCTCTCGTAAGACGCCGCTTTGGTGACTCCTCCGTGTTTGGCGGCCTCCCGGCGGGCAGACCGCTATGCAAGAACAAAAATGGTCCCTCCAAATCGGAGGGAGGGTTCTCGAACTCTCCACCGGACTTCTCGCGGGACAAGCAAACGGCGCCGTCCGCGCCCAGTACGGCGATACCGTCGTCCTCGCGACAGCCGTTATGGGCAAAAATCCGTCGAACATATCGGGTTATTTCCCCCTTCTCGTCGACTACGAGGAGCGCTACTACGCTGCGGGGAAAATCAAAGGGTCTCGATTCGTGAAGCGCGAAGGTCGCCCATCGGATGAAGCGATCCTCACTGGTCGCGCTGTCGATCGGACGATTCGTCCCCTCTTCAACCCCCGAATGCGGAATGATGTGCAGGTTGTGGTCACAACGCTCTCATTCGACAACGAGAATGATCCCGATACTATCGGCATGATTGCCGCTTCAGCGGCACTCGCCCTCTCAGACATACCTTGGAATGGACCGATTGGAGCCGTTCGTGTCGGAAAGATCGGCGAGCAATTCGTACTGAATCCGGCAAATGGCGAGCGAGCCGAAAGCGAATTTGACCTTCTTATTGCGGGAACCAGCCGGAAAATCAACATGATGGAAGTTGCGGCAAAAGAGGTTCCCGAATCCGTCATGAAAGAAGCCTTCGCCTTCGGCTTCGAGGCAGTGAAAAAAATAGCCGGATTCATCGAATCGATCCGCCAAGAAGCAGGAAAGACGAAGATGACACCATCACTTCTCGGGGCTCCAGCAGAGGTAGAAGCGGACATTCGAAAATGGTTCGAAGAAAAAGGCATCGCTCAGGCCCTCTATCTTTCGGATAAAAGCCAAGTGACAAATCGAATGAAAGAAATCCGAGAATACGTCGACGCCCGCATTGCCGAGCAATACGCCTCGGTGCCAAAGATAAAAGAGGTGGCAGAGCAAGTCTTCGAAGAACTGTCAGATGAAATCGTCCACGAGAATATCCTGCAAAATGAAAAACGTCCCGACGGCCGGACTCTCAAGGAAATTCGCCCTATCAGCTGCTCCGTCGGCATTCTTCCGCGCACTCATGGTACCGGACTCTTCACTCGCGGGGAAACTCAGGCGCTCACCGTTGCCACTCTCGGATCACCGGGAGACGAGCAAATCATCGACACCATGGAAACCGATGAGAAGAAACGGTATATCCACCACTACAATTTCCCTCCGTATTCCGTCGGGGAAGTGCGCCCCATGAGAGGCCCCGGACGGCGAGAAATCGGGCACGGCTCACTCGCCGAGAAAGCTCTCGTCCCTGTATTGCCCACAAAAGAAGCTTTCCCCTACACTATACTCCTCGTCTCAGAAGTACTCTCCTCGAACGGGTCTTCCTCCATGGCATCGACGTGCGGCTCAACGCTCGCTCTTATGGATGCCGGGGTTCCCATCAAATCGCCGGTCTCCGGCATTGCAATGGGCATTATCGTGGGAAGCGAGGACCAATACAAAGTCCTGACTGATATCCAGGGGCTCGAGGATCATTACGGCGACATGGATTTCAAAGCTGCAGGAACAGCGAAAGGTCTCACTGCCATACAAATGGACGTAAAAGTAGACGGAGTCACTCTGCCGATGCTCGAAGCGGTACTCATGCAAGCAAAAGAAAACCGGGCCGAAATACTCGGAAAAATGCTCGCCACCCTGCCCGAGCCAAGGGCAAATCTCTCTCCCTATGCGCCACGCATCATCGTGCTCCATATCAATCCCGATAAAATTCGCGATGTCATCGGACCAGGAGGAAAGATGATCAACCGAATTATCGACGAAACTGGCGTCGAGATCGATATCGAAGACGACGGATCGGTATTTGTCACCTCACCGGACGAGATCAGCTCAAAGAAAGCCGTCGAATGGATCGAAAACCTCACTCGGGAGGTGAAATCCGGTGAACTCTTCCAGGGACGAATCACGAGAATTATGAATTTTGGAGCTTTTGCCGAGGTGCTCCCAAATCAAGAAGGTCTCATTCATATTTCCGAACTCGCAGATGCCCGAGTCGAACGAGTTGAAGATATCGTGCACGTAGGCGATATCGTCCCCGTCATCGTCAAGAACATTGACGATCAGGGAAGAATTAACCTCTCGCGAAAAGCGGCCCTCCACCACGCGGAAAGCAAAGAAGAGTAGCGCGAATTCTTCTTTTGTGATAACATAAAGAGCGACAAAGTCGCTCTTTATGTTATCCTGAAGGAGCGCACAAAAAAACACATCGATTCGAAAAGTATGAGTTTCTTTTCAAAAAAGAAGGGGGATGGCTTGAATCTTTCTCCTTCGTCAGCTGTTGCGGGAAAAATTCACACTATGCAACAAGATTTGGAGAACGCGAAAAATCAGACCTCTCCAGATTCCCCGAACCAGCTAGATCAAATACGTGTGCAGCAGAGAGAACAACTGGCCTCTTTCGACTCGCCGCAAACCCTCAGCGGTCCGTTTTCCACAGCGCCAATTTTTCAAGGAGCCGAAAAGCCAGAGTCCCCCTCCATAGATAGCCGCCCAGTAGACGAACAGAAAACAAGTCCAGTTCACATAGTCAGGGAAGCTAAAGAAAACTCCCAGCTTTCCTCGAAATCTTCCTCAATTGGACAAGAACCATTCAACCCAAGCCGCATTAAAAGAGTCTCGGGCAATGAAAACAACCCGAAATCCCGATACTCTCAAGCGTCTGAGAATTTCTCTCATACAACTCGAGAAAAGTCGAAAGTATCGAATGAAAATCTGCGCACCGGAACCTGGCCAGTCGAAGAGAGTAACCAACAAATGAAGAGAATCGATTCTTCGGCAAAAGGAAAGCCTGAACAAGAGAAAAAGTCTGATCTATTTACTGAAAATGTCGTCCTTCGAGCATCTCGCCGGCATCAGCTAGCATGGATCGCTGTAGGGATAGTTACCCTCAGCCTGCTCGGAGGAGGCGGCTATTATTTCTGGAGCACGAGACAGTCAAATACTTTCGTTCCGGAAATTACAAGCAGAGACACGCCTCAGAATACCCCTGAAGAAATCCCCTCCAATCAAACGGACAAGAATCTCCCGTTCTCCACTGAAAATCCAAATCCATTCCTCGTAGATGTCGAAACGGAGACTGTTTCAATGCTTCAAAGCCGCCTTCTAAAAGAAGCGGATACCATGAAAAAAGCCTCTATGAATCGCATTCTTTCAAAACATCCTCCTGATACACTTCATATTTGCAACAGTGTAAATCCTTGTGGAGAAAAGTAATTGGGATTGTAGCTCAGTTGGTTAGAGCACTGCTCTGATAAGGCAGGGGTCGGCAGTTCAAGT
>CAZETL010000018.1:0-16511 GCA_964515255.1 uncultured Bdellovibrionales bacterium
GGATACACTCAAAAATTGCCGTCCGACCGGAATACCCCGTTCCACTGCACGCCGAGCATCCCTTTCCGCGATAAATATTTGTTCCTTTTTCAAGAGATTTCGAAACCGAGGTAGGCAGATCAGCTGCTCGTGAACCAACCGAAATGCTTACCCTGCACGATTCGCATACTTTTCTTACTAACCGTTCAGCCACAATAAGCTCCAGTGTCGAAGCAAGCAAAAACGGCTCATTCCCCATATCAAGAAGCCTTGGAATAGCTGTCGCCGCATCGTTTGCATGAAACGTCGACAGAAGAAGGTGGCCGGTAAGTGCGGCATTAACGGAAATCTCGGCCGTCTCCCTATCCCGGATTTCCCCTACAAGAATAATATCAGGATCCTGACGGACAATAGATCGGAGTCCCCGCGCAAAAGAAAGTCCTGAAGACTCTCGAACCTGGATTTGATTCACTCCGGCCAGCTTATATTCAACCGGATCTTCAATACTCGTGATATTGACATCCGGCGTATTAAGAAGTCGAAGCAATGCGTACAGCGTCGTCGTTTTTCCGCTTCCGGTCGGGCCAACGACAAGCACCATGCCAAACGGCTTATGAATAGCTTCCATGAGAATTTCCTGCGTTTTCTCCGAGAGACCGAGATCACCCAGAGCAAACCCAGCCACATAGGCCGCAAGTGCGCGAAGCACAACTTTTTCTCCATTCGTTGTTGGTATGATTGACACGCGAAAATCAATAGACGTCTCATTCTTGCGATAATGAAGAGACCCATCTTGAGCGGAAAAGTGTTCATCGATCCTGAGGCGGCTTTCAACTTTGATCCGATTCAAAATCGCCCCGTAGTATTCATTCGGGATCCGTCCAGCTTCTTGCAATACACCATCCACTCGGAAGCGAACGAGAGTCGAATCATCGCCCGGCTCGAAGTGTATGTCCGAAGAACGAAAAGACAGCGCATCGGAAAGAATTTCGCTGATAATCTCGGGAGCAACTCGCTTCCCTCCCTCGATAATTTTTGAAAATCTGGTTTGAAGCGTCTTCCGGTGATACCGGGAAAACACTTCGTCAATATCTTCGGGAAGCGAATAAGCGATTACTGTTTCCCCTTTCGGAAACATCCGATCCACAACATCTTTCAATCCCGCTTGAGCTGGGTCATCGGTAGCAATAACCCGTTTTCCCCGCTCGACAGAAAAGAGGACGATACGGAATTTTTCAGCGATGTCGATCGGGATAGAAAAAACCTCCTCGCGACTTGGAATTCGAGAGTTGAGATCAGCGTATGGGATTCCATAGGATTCGGAAAGTGCCTGCCCGAGAAGATCCTTTGTTACCACTCCTTTCAAAATAAGTGCCCCAAAAAAAGAGCTTCGTCCCGATTTGGCGACACCTTCCGCCTCTTGCGCATCCTCGTCGGAGATGTAATTCCCCGCAAGCAGCACCGCCTTTATGTGCGCATCCTCTAATCGCATACATTTTAGTTTTCTTTTTTATTTCCTCGTCGACTCGCAACAGAACCAGCATGACAGCTTCTCTTCTCTTCCTTAGAGCTAAGCCTGCGAAGCAAGAAACGTCTCGGTATGCTCCACTATTTCTGCAATGGGGGTATTTGATTTAATGAAAAATCCTCGGGCTCCAAGTTCCTTTGCGCGATTCCCATCTTCTTCCTGGCTCAAGTTCGAAAGCACAATAACCGGAGTCCGATCTCCCTTTTTCTTCAGGGCCTCCAGTACCGAAAATCCATCTTGTTTCGGCATGATGAGATCAAGGAGAATAAGATCCGGATGTTCTTTATCTATGAGAGAGAGTGCATCCGCCCCGTTTCCAGCAAGAAACACCGTAAACCCCGCATGAGTGAGTTTCAGCTCAAGAGCACGAGCCATCGGTCGTTCATCCTCAGCAACAAGTATTTTCTTCGATTCCATAAAAGGACATATTTTTCGAAAACTTCAACAGGCCCCCCACCTCTAAAACCGGAGCAGACACCAAATATACCAAGCCCGCATACCAAGAGCTCGCTGCGATCCTTTCGCATCAATTATAAACGCTTCTTGCCATTTATGGAAGACGCGCTACCATGTCAAGAGTTAAAGCCTAAACCGTATGGCATATTTCTCGCCTGAATCATCACGGGGAGACATTCGTATCACGGAAAATCTTATTGCGGCGCTTTTCCGTAAGCCTTTTCTTTGACTCCCCTCCAAATATTATGATAGAGGAAAGCATTATTTTGGACCATTTTCACAATCCAAGAAATTTCGGGCTTCTTGCAAAAAAAACTCATCATGCCGCATCGGAAAATTTCTCGTGCGGAGATCGGCTCGAAATGGACGTCCAAGTAGAAGGCGGCCGCATCGAACGCATCGGATGGGTCGGCGATGGCTGCACACTCTCTGTCGGAGCAGCTTCTATTCTTTCCGTAAGTGCAATCGGTTCAAAGACCGAAAAAGTCCTCTCCTTCTCAAAAGAGACTGTTCTTGGTATTATCGGGATGCCAACGCTTTCTCCAACGCGTCTTCGTTGTGCGCTTCTTTCTCTTGAAACCCTTCAAAAAGCCATTAACGAGAGCGAGATAACATTAATGGAGAAAGATGTTTCCAAACAAGTTTAAATAAATCCACGAAATTTTTAACAGATAGCATATGACAAATGCATTAAAAGACGCATCGAAACCGCATGGCCCAGTTACCCTTTCAAATGGGTGGACTGTCGAGGTAGATCCGAATGTATGTATCGGTGCCGCTCCTTGCGTTGGCGTCGCCCAGAAAACGTTTGAGTTGAACGATGAAGCTAAGGCGGTTATCTTGGATACCTGTTCAGAAGACGACATGGAGACTATTTTGAACGCAGCTCGATCCTGCCCCGTTTCAGCTATCACCATCAAGAATGAAAAAGGCGAAACAGTCTTCCCCAATTAGGAAAATTCCCGAAAAAATATCGGTATCCAGCATACGGGAGTCACTGAAAAATGTTCTTGATCCCGAGCTTGGTGTTTCCATTGTGGATCTCGGACTCGTCTACAAAATTAGCGTGAAAGGTGGTTCCGTGAAAATTGTCATGACACTCACCACGATCGGTTGCCCGCTTTTCCAAACCATCGATCAAGAAATACGCGAAATGGTCGGCTCCATTCCCGGGGTATCGGATGTAGTGACAGAACTCACCTTCGATCCCCCATGGAACCCTTCTTTGCTTTCTGATGAGGCAAAAGCGTCCCTTGGACTTGATTGACCGATTCCCATCATTCACACTATGGATCAAGAAATACTCGAAAGATTCGAGAGGCAAGACGTCGAACTCGCCGCCATTCGATCCGGGGTCGATAAAATCCGAAGGAGATTGCTTTGGAGTTCAATTATAAATACGCTTCTCTTTGTTGTGCCGCTCATCGGACTTGTTGCGATCATTCCGTGGTTTCTGGATATTATTTCATCCTCAATTCCGGATCTTCGCTAAATAGGTCATTTGGTCATTTGCAATAAATCCCCCGATCGACAGCACCGCTCAGCCAAAGACTTAGTCCAAGAAAATTCACGTTCGGGGACTCAAGGATACTTTAGAAAGAATTACAGTTGGAAAGATGCCGGAAAACACAGAAAAAGAGAGTCGCTGCCACTATCCTTATGCCGATAATTGCCGAAAACAAACGCGCTCGGTTCGACTACGAAGTCATTGAGACGGTCGAAGCTGGTCTATCTCTCCTTGGCACGGAGGTAAAGTCGATAAAAACAGGCCATGTGAGCCTCCGAGGCAGCTTCGTAACCATACGAGGAACAGACCTCTTTCTGACAAATGCGCTTATACCTTTTTATACGCCAGCCGGGGATTCATCGGCCTACGATCCCGTTCGGCCGCGGCGGCTTCTCGTGCGAAAAAACGAGCTAAAGAGACTCATCGGGAAAGTCCGGGAAAGCGGATTGACACTTATCCCTCTTCGGGTTTATACTAAAGGTCGCCTTATAAAGGTCCTTTTTGCGGTCGCGAAAGGAAAAAAAGAGTATGACAAGCGATCAGTCATTAAGAAACGGGAGGCGGATCGCGAACAAGGGCGGGCGATGAGGTCTTCCTAGGGAAGAGTGTTCGTTGCTTCGTCACAAGAAATTTTTGACAGTCACCCACTCGTTACGGAAACCCGCAACAAGAGGGGGGTTGTCTAGATTCGACAGGACGCTTCTTAAAAACACGCAAGCCGATCCTGGAAGCTGGATCGAAAAAAACCGCTTCCAATCAAGATAACTGAGAATATCTTTACAAGAGCGAAACGAGCCATCGCTTCGGCGTTTCAGCCCGCTTTCGCTTCCGCTCTCGCCTAATATCGCTTGAGCCATCGGACTTCTCCTTCCCGAAGAGAAAATCCGGTGCCATAATTCGGGAGAAGCCTCGATGGTCGCGTGTTTCCAATCGAGATACTTCCCTCAATAAACACGCATCCATTCTGACTTTCGTCCGCTTCAATTCAGAATGGACAAAAAGCGGACTACGCTTGTAGAGTGTTTCTGAGAAACATCACTGGACATGGGTGCGATTCCCATCAACTCCACAAAGAAGAAACCCATTTTGATAAATTAAATCGCCGTCTCCGCGCATATCTCGAGTGCTTTCCGAACAAAGTACTCGTCAAGCGCCTCCCTATCATGCGTCGCCGTCGCTATCGAAGACCACAACCGAAAATAGTTGAGATTCCAAAAGCTCGCGTCAATGAACAAATCCGCGTTCCTTTTGTATTCCTTGTAGATGCAGATGGCTCGGTTTCTGAAAACATGCCAACCGAACAAGCTATCGCAAGAGCGAGAGAGCAAGAGCTGGACCTCGTTGAAGTCTCGCCAAAAGCAGACCCACCAGTCTGCAAGGTGCTCGACTATGGAAAATACCTCTACGCAGAGGGAAAGAAGGAGCAACAAGCAAAAAGCAAGCAGAAAAAAGTTGAGACAAAGGGAATTCGAATACGCCTCCGCACTGATACGCACGATCTCGAATTCAAACGCGCGCAAGCAGAAAAATTTCTCTCGCGAGGGCACAAGGTCAAAATAGAGATCATCCTACGGGGCCGAGAAAGAGCATCGGTAGACCGAGCAAAAGAAACACTCAAAGGATTTATGGATTCAGTAAAGGCAACGTTTGGCGTAGAAGAAGATATCAAGAGGTTCCCTGGTGGCCTACATATCATTATCGCTCCGAAATAATACCTTATCACCCATTCGAATAACCATCTCCTACAACGTCACAACGCCATATGAAGCAGAAAACAAGAAAATCCGTGGTCAAGAAAGTAAAAGTTACCAAAAAGGGAAACCTCATCCGACGAAAAACAAAACAGAATCACTACAATCTGCGCGAGAGCAAGCGCTTCAAACGAGCGAAGCGTCGAGACGTTACTATGTCCGGACGCAATGCGCACAATATAAAAGCGGCACTCCCTTACGCATAACGATGTTTTGACGTCTTTCGTTGAGACATTACTAGCACATAAAGATTCTAAGATCGCTTCCTGTCCCAGCTATTCACTGAGATTTGGGAGTCCACAATAAGACTATGCCTCGAGTAAAGCGCGGCGTCGCTGCCCACAAAAGAAGAAAGAACGTATTGCGAGACGCGAAAGGATATAACTGGCGCAGGAAGACCAACTACCGAGCAGCTAAAGAAGCCGTCATTAAAGCTGGAAAATACGCACACCGAGATCGGCGCGCAAAAAAACGGCAATTCCGAAGTCTTTGGATTATTCGACTGGGAAACGCTCTCCGAGAACATGGGCTTACCTATTCGAAATTCATTGCCATTGAAAAGGAACGTCATATCGAGCTCGACCGAAAGGCGCTTTCCCATCTTGCAATGGAACACCCGAAAGTATTTGAGACATTCCTCAAGTCGGTACAGACTCGGTAACCATGGCGAGATACCATAAAAAAAAGATCGACCATTAAAAAATGGCCGATCTTTTTTACTCTTCCGGAAAAGACTCTCGAAAACTAGGCATTTCTTCTCATCCGCTCCCACAGCGGAAGAACGGCGAATGCAAAGATAAGTGAGAAGAGGATTCCAAAAATATCAATGCCGACATCGGATATCCTCCCCTGTCGACCCGTCACAAAAAGCTGGTGAGCTTCGTCAGAAAGAGCATAAAGGAGAGAGACGAGCACGGCGCCAGCGGACGCAGCATGAGAACCAGAGAAATGAAATTGAAAGAGTCGAATCGAGAGGAGTCCAAGCACGAAATATTCTCCGACATGCGCTCCTTTCCTTAGGATAAACTGCGAGAGAGATATGTGGCCAGAAGTGCCGAAAGTTGGCTGATTGGAAAGTAAAAAAATAACCGCCATCCAAATAAGAACCGGGACATAAAAATACCATATCGCAATAAGCAGAGGAAGACGACGAGACGCCATGGTAGAAACATTTAATTATTTGCCGTCTTTCTTCCGGTCATCGAGAAGATTTGCAAGAAGCGTTCCAAAAGCAAAGAATGGAAGCCAAAGCCACAGCGTTTTCTTGAGAAATTTATCCAAAAGTTGGTTCATAGTCCTATCGTTTTGCCGATAATGGCTGGAGCGAACTCGAGGGGTTTCTATAACACTTCGAATCTATTTCGTAAATTACATCCTTTTTTTCAATAACGATTTTCCATCCGCGTTCTTCAGCTATCTCCTTCAACACTTCGTTTGGATTAAAAGCTATCGGATATTCAACAAGTTCCAGGAACTTTGCGTCTGATTCGGTATCTCCAATTCCGTATGAATCAGAGAAATCGAGGTTGAATTTTTCGAATAACGCTTTTGCTGCAACGCTTTTATCCCGACTCGGCTCATAGGAAGCAAATCCTGTATACCGCCCGTCTCCACCAATCTCGTATTCGCTCCCTATGACGTGATCAAAGTGGAGGTAGTCCCTATTATACGCTTCCACGATCTCTTTTGGAGATCCAGAAATAGCAAAAAGCATATACCCATCTTCTCGAAGCCTTCGAATCAGCTTTTCGGCGAAAATATATGTCTGGCGAACACGAAAAGGTACGACACTTTCAGCAGCCCTTCCTACATCCTCCGGGGAACATCCGCGCACATATCGGGCATAAAGATCAATAAGAGCTATGCGGTAATCTTCGTATGAGCCGGCATGGGTAAGCCATTTGGAGTAAATATCTACCAAAGTTTTCCTCACATGAGATGGAAATATCTTGAGCCAAGCGAGCTCATTTATGAGTTCAAAGTGAAGATTCTTTCGAAATATGGTTCCATCTATGTCAAAGATGGCTCCTTTTTTCTTTTGTTCTATCTGAGACATAATCCGGAAATCTGAAATTTTCTCCGCAAAGAAGCTTTTCCTCTAAAGAGTATATCGTCCCCGCTCCCAAGGGTCAACGCGATGAGGAAAAAACGGCTTTCGCAGCATTCCAAAGAGAATTCTCCCCCTTGGAAACTTTAAGCCAGTACCACCATTCAGCCCCCCATAAATAAACGTCTGAGAACCCAATTCGTCGAGCATACTCCACGTTCTCAAGAAGTTTCCCGCTATCCATCGTCTTCCATTGTTCATCAAGAGAGACTTCTCGAAGTGATCCAGGAGCCCATGGCTCTGCCTGAAGCTCAATTACCATGAAATTCTTCTGACCCGAAAAAACTTCAGCAAACCACTTCTTAAAGAGAAAAAAATTGGGCCCGACAGGATATGTGATATAGCCGACACGGGCATTCCAAATACGGCGATACAATGTCGTTCCGAATACATCTCCGATACTTGCTGCTGATATCCACGTCGAAAGTTCACCGCTATCGGTCGTCAGAACCTGTCTACTTCCATCCAAAAGCCTTGCTGTCAACACCTCGCGCCTGAGCGTCGAAGGAGAGAGTGGCCGACAAATACCAAAAGACAAAAACGGCTCATTTTCAATCTGCCACAAAGAAATCTCCGAATGGGAGCGGTACCGATTGATCGTTCTCGCGATAAACAAGGCAGCGGCATCATTTCGAGTCGTCTCATCACGAGAAGCCCATGCCGGAACAAAACACTCCGGCCAACGAGGAACTTTCTGTCCAACCGACAAGATAACTTCGGCGCCATATCGTCGCGCAAGGTCAAGTTGCCAATCCACATCCGAGAAATCAAGTTTCCCCTGATTCGCCTCGACGGAGTCCCAATAGACAGGAATGCGAAGCCTCCTCACGCCAAGATCTCGGAGGATTGCATCAAGGGTCTCCCTCGGATCAAGGCCCATGTCTCTCGCAAATCGACTCGAAAACGTTACACCAAATGAGACGTCTCGCCTCGGAGATGGACCAGGCAAATTAAAAAAAACAAAAAATATTACAACAACAACAAAAATAGCCGCAACGACTTTCAACAGAATCAAAGCTGCGCGCCGAAGAAACTTTCGAATTGTTTCTACTGGCAAGAAATCATTCATAGACAATTAAAGGGATGAATCCCGAGGCTGTTTTAGAGAAGTAAAACGCCTCCCGCTGCGGCGCACCATATGCCAAAAGACACAAGCGAAAAACCAACTCCTCTATATGCCCAGTCAGCACAAGAAAGTTCCCCTCGAAAAACGCTCGGAAACTTCCTCGATAGAAGCGCCTCAAGTATGAAAATAGAAAAGAATTGGATGCCGATAAGAGCCTCGACAATAGCGACTGATGCAGATTTATCAAAGATCGAGAGAACAATAAGGAACGCGCCGATTCCGCCCATTGTTTTTCCAAATATGAACACGACCCACGTTGGAATAAAAAACTTGACCGTCAAACTATGCGTGTTGCTCGTAGCAGGAACTTCTCGGGAAGATCCCTTCAATGAACGCAACATATCGAGGATATCGCTACGAAAAGACGCTTTCAGGAGTAATAAGATCCCACCAAAGAATGTCCCCGTGCGGGACCAGATAAAGCCACTAACAAAGTTAACAGCCTCATTTCCTGGGATTTTGAGAAGAAAGAAAGAAGCCGTCAGAAGAACCCCTGACAACAAAGAAAACCAAATCGCGGAAGAAGAAATCGACCGCGATTTCAATCCGGGAAAAATTATGCAGCCAGTCCCAATGAAAAGCAGCATAAAAGAGACGATCCCGGATCCAGGAAGTGTCCCGAACGCGAAACCTTTGACAAGCGTGGGAATAAGGGCAGAGAGAGACGAAAATATGCCAACAATCGGAGCAACCACCGAAACATCCCCGCCATGGAACGCCTTATAAAGAAAGAAGAGACTCCAAGAGAAAACTATTCCGGAGAAGAAAAGTCGCATCGCGATACCGAGGGAAACCATTTGAAAGCCAAATGGAGCAAAGATGAAAGCGAGCAAACTAAAAGAGGAGACTAAAAAAGTATATGCCGCCGGCTTCTCGATTCTATCCGTGACAATAAATTTATCAACAATGCTTGAACCCGCTGTCGAAAGATATCCAGCTGATGCCCAAAGTATCCACAACATAAAAACCCGTTCCTCAAAGAGAGAACGGTTCCATTATATCCCCATATTTAGAAAGCTGCACGGCGGTTGTCAGCAGAAGTTACCTTCTCATACACGAATCTCACGTCCGATATCCATTTGGCAACGCTTCGAGCGTCGTGGCCGGCACAGCTTGAGCCACACTTCCAGACAATGAGTCGCTCGGGAGAATTCAACTGATTCTTATGCACGAGGGTAGATATCCGCCCACCCACAATACCCACGGCCTGTTCCCGGTCTGAAAAGCAAGCATATCCCATACTTTCGCCACGTCCGCCACGTCCTTTATACCCCCAATAGTTGAAACAATCCTCACCATCCTTCTGGGGAGCATGCTCTCCCCAAGAACTCTCCTTTTTTGCAATAGCTATGAGAAACGAAGCGGTCTCCCGATCAAAGCGAGAAATAGAATTCATCATTGGATACATCGGAGTTTCCCGGAGCATTTCTTCCATATTTTCTTTGAATCGATCGGGAATCTCATCCGGTGCCAAATCTGTCTTACCGCGAGAGTCAACGCGAGAACCGTCGCAAAGAGCCGTGGTCGGCATTCCATCCTGGCGAGACGATTCCATCTGAAATTTATAGGGATCCTGACGAAAGCTACCCATATTCCCTTCAGAAGCACGGGCGAGCCCTGAGCCGGACACCTCGAACCAAGGGGAAAGCATCGGAATAGCCAAGAAAAAGAGAAGTCTCGTTACACGCATAAGAAAAAAGCTCCGACAGGGAGAACTAGCACCTCTATCCTTAGGAGAATCACTCATAATTGAGAAATACGCGAAACAAAAAGAGAGACGCCAACGACGCCCCCCCCTTCGTCTGTTTCTTATACCACGTAAACCTATTCTTCGTCAAGCTTGTGAAAATAAAGGTCCACATCCTGAATCCATTTTTTCGTGTCATACGAGGAGTGGCCAGAACAATCATATCCGCACTTCCACACCACCATCATCTTTGCCGGAGTATTAATTTTTTCTGAATAAATAAGCTTTTCAAGGCGGCGAGAAACCGTATCAACAGCATCTTTTGGACTATTGAAACAGGTGTGTCCGCCCGTGCCCATGAGCCTTCTTTTGCCGCGATACCCCCAATAATTGAAGCAATCATGCTCGTGAAGCAAAGGGACGCGCCTCCCCCACCCGCTTTCCTTCTTTGCTATCCCAATGAGAAACGCCGCTACTGTGCGATCTTTCTCGAGAATGTAAGGCAACATTTCTTCAATCGGATATCCAGAGACCATAGTTTTCATTTTCGACTCAAGCTCATTTTCCTTCTGCGCTTTCTGAATTTCTTCAAGATCGCTGGACACCTCATCAACCAGTCGATCATCTGAAACGGATATCTTTTCCCCGAGAACCGTTTTCGACTCGGGCAAAGAATTCGAGCTCATCTGACTCAGGATCTCCCCTTGAGGAGATTTCTCATCGCGCGCAAAGACCGAATTTCCAAAATTCTTCGAAAGAACCGCAGCGGAGACAGCGCCGAATACCATTGCCACAAGGATGGCCGATCTAAGCGACCACGCTGGAGAAAGCCGAACGAAAGAACCGAAAAAGACGATGCAACTCTGAAGCTTCGAGGAATCTCTCCGGATCAAGCATTTCGACACGAGAGGTTTTCTTGAAAGCCGACGGACATCCGTCATGGAGTGCGGGATGGCACCTGCAGGTTTCATTTTCTCCACCCTTCCCCTGAAAGCAACCGTAGAATCAAAACTTCTCGTATAAAAATCAACCTCCGCTGAAAGAGCAGCCGAATCCCGTGAAGTTCTTCGCGCCCGAATGTCGACTTGACTCCGTTTTGACACTTTTTGGTTTTGTGACGAAGTCATGCGGAAAGAAGATAGAGGCACACAGACCCACCGAAGAAACGCCTACAATAAACCTGCTTTTTGTCGAAAGAATTTCTCTGCTTCAGGGACGCCCACAAAGCATTTCCCATCGGCCCAAACAAAGGGAACAGCGAGATTGCTCCCGGAAATTTTGCATGATTCAGCCCTTTCTTGCATTTCCTTCCGATTTTTCGGATTATGCCAAACTTCCTTCTTTGCAAATGGAACTTTCCCAGCAATCCCCTCCTTCTCGAGAAAATCCCCAAGTTCCTTGCAGTGAGAACACTCTTTCCCGTAATAATACACCGTTGACGAATTTGGATCGCCGGAATCATCAGCCGATCCGGATCGAGAGGTCTCGCTTTGAATTCCCCAGAAAACAAAGAAAATGAGAGCGGCAGCCACGAAAACCAACAGGATAATGATTGATTTTTTCGACATAGGATTAGAAGAGACGCTGGATTAGAAGAGACGCTATGGAATCTGGAACGGCGATTCTTGTTTTTTTCCATCTAAATCACGAGATTCCTGCCGGGATAGTATACCACTTTCTCTTCGACCCAACCACCAGAAGATAATGATTCCAAAGAAAATAGTAGGAAGCGAGAAAAGTTGGCCGCGAGTCATCCACCCGAGGAGAAGCGGATCGTTCCAGTCCGGTTCTCGGTAGAATTCCAGCCAAAAGCGAATCCCTCCATAAAAAATAAGAGCGAGAGAAAAAACCCTCCCTGGAACCATACGTTTCCTGAGAAGGAGAAAGAGCAAAAGAAAAAGCATGATCCCTTCAGAAAATGCCTCATACAATTGCGAAGGATGCCGAAGGGCGAAATCCCCGGAACGAGGAAATGCCATAGCCCACGACATATTCGTTGCGCGACCGAAAAGTTCCCCCGAGATAAAATTTCCGATCCTTCCAAAGAAAATCCCCAAGGGAGCAGAAACCGCCATATTGTCGAGAAGCGCCCACCAAACTCTTGGGCGTCCCCTAAGTGAGAAAGAGAGCCCTAATATGGCGCCGATAATGCCACCGTACGCGCTCATTCCGGATATACCAACCCACTTCCCCGTCTGCAAGTCAAATGGCAACACGAGCAACCAGGGTTGCTCCAAAAAAAATTCTCTGCCGTAGAGAATGGCAAACCCTATACGCGCTCCAAGAACCATACCAACCACTGAAAGGATGGTGATATCGAAACTTTCATCGGCAGACACGCGAAAAGGAGACGATTCCGCTTTTGCAAGAAAGTAGAAAAGTGAGGATGCAACAAGCAATCCGACACCAAAAAACAAACCGTACCAGGAAACCGAAACAACTGAGACGGAAAAAGCTACTAGGTCGAAGTGCTCGGGAATCGTATGCCATGACATATCCTATCGAGTCCTCAAATAAAACTTCACTAAACCTACTGTGCCACTCGATATTTATCCGACGAAACCGAAGGATCATCGCGCAAATTCGTCGTCTTCTCTCTTGCAGTATCCGCCAGGGAATCCCCCGTAAAAGTATCCCGAGACCGAATCGACGAGATACCAAGCAAAGGTAGCTCATTGCCGATCTGGTTCACCTCCGGACGCACGAGGACCTGGAACCGAACTTCGCGTTTCGGAGAAAGAATTCCTTCGCCAACTTTCATGCTGCCGACATTCCAAATGACGCGATTTGTTCGCTCGTTATACGAAATCGTTTCGCTGTTAGGAAAAATATTCCCCGTCCACCGAACGCCCGTCGGAAGGTCAGCTGACACTTCTGTTCCCGTTATATCATTTGTTGTATTCGAGAGAAGCCAACGGAGAGTATACGTCGTCTCCTGCCCGACAACCGGAGGAAGTGGTCCGGAATTTTGGATCTGGTTGTCGTTATAGAAAGCAAGCGAGTCAAGAAAGACTCTCGAATTTACCCGGATCACCGCGGTATTTGTAGCAACAATCTTATTCGAGCCAACCGGATTTTGCACATCCGGACTCTCGACCCTTGCAATCGTCTTCACGTTAAAATTCTTGGAGGCGGGAGAATTTGGGACAATATCGCCCCGGATCGGAATTGTGAATTCCACTCGTCCTTCGGCGTTCGGAGCGAGATTCGCAAGACTCGGGACGTCCGACGCTTTCCAGATAATCGCTTTTCTCCTGCTATCATAGGCACCTTTCCCGGATCGAAGGCGAGAATAGTCAAACGCTTCGCCATCAAGTCCGATCGATACAATGACCTCGCGAAGGCCAATTCCGCTGTTATTTCGAAAAGAAACCTCGCATCGCACATCGTCTCCAGGATTGATTGAGGATGGTTCAGAGCCATTTATCGCTTGGGTAATAGAAAACGGCGGCGCTACCAGACGAGTGGATCGCTCTGATGCGCTGTAGGCAAGAAAAACATTGTCTCCCTGAAAAGTGCCGAGGTCGACATGGAACAGTTTAGATTCATTTGGAACTCCAGCAAGCGACCCGGTAATGCGTATACTTCCCTTCGCTCCGGGAGCAATAGAACCGAGATACCACACAGCATCTCCTTCAGCTGGACGAGGGACCGATTCCCAAAAAGAAAAGCCCGGCGGATACATCGCCTTCATGCGAACATTTGAAAGTTCGGCATCGCCAGCATTTTCGTAATTCACAAGATAATTCACCTCGCCCTGAGGCGAAACAGTAAGCGGCGCATCCAATTCAACTGCGAGAGAGGACGTCCTGAGATTCACGCTCTTCTGCGTTTCGGACGAGAATTCTGCCTCAAGATTGCTCGGTTTATAGCGAAGAACCGAGCGAAGATAAGCTACGGAATTCCGAGATCCATAGAATTTCCCCGAAAATGAAACACTCCCACTTCCAAATGACGGAATATCCCCGATAGAGATCGTACTTGAAGAAGCATCATTGCGAAACGAATTGCTGTTCCCCTCCGGACGAAAACTCTGTGGATACGAAACGATGATTTCCGCATTCCGAAGCTTTGTGCGGTTCTCATTCTTATAAGCGATGTGGAATTCAGTGATATCCGAACTATTCACGTTTTCCGGGCCGGAAACAGTGAGTAAAACCCGATCGCTCGAAAAGAGAGAGTTACGAATAATGACAAATGTCGCTGCCACAATCGACACAAAAGCAATACCGCCAATAACAGCGAGTCCCCACTTAATCGATTTCGCGTGCTTTATAAAAGGACTCTCCCGCTTTACGTTCCATTTGCTCGTCGTTGAAAGAGGCGTTCGCGATTCCACCGAACTCGGATTGTACTTGTCAATGTCCACCCCTCGAGACTCCGCATCAGGCCGATGAAGTTTCTCTTCGAGTTCTTGCAGTCCCATAGTGTTTTATGAGGAAAATGTATTTTCATTATACCACTTCTCCATAGCCTCCCTATCTCCGCCATTCAAGGAAGTCGCTCGATGCCTTGCGCAATTCTCTTCTTGCGTCAGGTGCGATCGAGAGTTTCGGCAGAAGCGGAAGTGACTCCGAGAGAAAAATCCTTAGCGCCTTCACCGCGTTTTCTGAGAAAGGAAGTAAAACACGAGCACCCGGACGATGTTCGGAGCACACGACACCGCCAGCATCCGGACTGAAGCTGTAGCGATCCCCACTTACCAATACTTCCCCTCCGATTGCACAAGCCCGGATCTCAACCCGGTAACCCGACAAACCAAGAATCTTCCAGAGAAAGGCGTTTGAGAGAATGAAAATCTTTTCGTTTCGGCGGTCTTCGGTTGCATCTCCATCCGATGGGATCGCGCCCACGATTTCGAGTGAACGCAAGTACTCGAGCAAAAGTCGAAATGCCTCGCGATCCGGTTCGCCCTCATCGAACAGTCGATCGACGGCAGAAACAGAGAGAAATGCCGACTGGAGTGCAAAAAGATTCAACTTGACCCGAGAGAAAAAACTTTCTGTAACCGCTGCGGAGACATTGCCGCGGCCCCGATTCCTCATGACGGAAAGATCAATGAAATTCAATGTTTCGAGCTGCCCGGCAAGCTTCGAAACCGGCTTCCTCACCCCACGCGCGACCGCCGTGACCTTTCCCAAATCATATGTGAGAAACGAATATATTCGATCCGTCTCCCCGATATCACGCTTCCCAAGAACGATGGCAGGGGAAGAAAGCTGCATAACGAAATTCAATTGGTTAAAACTTGTTCGAGACAATCTTGGGGCAACTCGTAATGCTTTTTTGAGAGAACGGAAACTCGGATCATGAATGATTTTTGCAATCGGAGCAAACCCCGTCACGAGCTACGAACAAACTTGAGCGCTTTCTCAAGGAGATCTTGGGGAGATTCCGACATATCGAGGAAAAGCTTGGGATCGGGCATCCCCGAATAATCGAAGTCATTCGGCGCCCAACCCCTATCAAAGTCCCGATGTGAATGATGTCGGTTCCCAGAAGCAACTCTCCCGAAAAACCGCCGCCGATGTTCCGCTTCGTCTTTAAGAGCGCACACGATAATTCTCACGTCGACACCGAATTCGCTCTTCCATCGCTTGAATATTTCTGGATTCGACGAATGGCTAAATGGCGATTCAATCACGACATCCACACCGTTTCGTATTGCCTCTTCCGCCAGATGAAAAAGAAGTTCCATAGAAATCATTCCGACACGCTTGCTTTCTTCGAGAGAATCATCTTCAAGCAAATCAAACAATCGCTCCTTGATCGAATCCTTATGGAGACAAAACACATTCAATTGCTTCGAGATCTCCTCGGAAAGCGTCGTTTTTCCCACTCCAGCCTGCCCGCAAACAACAATGACCTTGCTCATACTATTTTAGAACGTTCAGAACCACGCGATGCAATATCGCATTGGAGGCGGCTACCGGATAGTACCGATATTCTGGATTCTCTTCGAATATTTTCAGATATTTCCCCGCATCGAACGACTCTCCTGAAAGATCCGTCACGACACATCCAGCGCCCTGCGCCACAGTTGCTGCAAACATTTCGTAGAGACGCTCCCCTCCCAGAGGATCAAGGTAGACGTCCAGCGTCCCAAACGCCAATCGAAACCAATACGCATGACCGCTTCCGACAATCAATCGTTTTGCTTGATCGCATATTTCTCTCACTTCATTGTAACGATTTCGCTCTGAACTATTTTCTATTGCAAGAGCAACCCATGATTCCTCTAAACTCTCCATCAGATTTTTCTTGGGAGAAATTTCCGATCCGCTCGTCACATCGAAAAATTTTGTTTCTTGATCTTTCTCCACCAGTGCAAAAACACCCAACTGATAGTCCAACACTCCCGAAGCAAGCA
>CAZETL010000019.1:0-7280 GCA_964515255.1 uncultured Bdellovibrionales bacterium
GGTTCCCGTTCCTCTGTGGCTTCCGGTGAAACAAGGTTTCCGAAGGAAACCTACAATACCGTCTCTAGAGACAAGGGGAAGCTTTCGCTTGATGCTATTTTTGATACGAGGACATTCTCAAACGAACCGATTTTCTCAGCGGTTCGAAAATACTCAGTGGATTCCTATACAGGCAGACATGTCTCCGGTGGGGATAGGGAAAGGGAGGGGTATCCCTTTGATCAACATCGATCCGAAACTCCTTCGAATGATGTTTCAGAACATCATTTCAAAAGCGGTGAAATACAACAGAATCGAGGGATCTCTGAAGATTGAACTTACTCAAAAGGGAGACGAGATTATCTTTAGCGTCGCTGATTCTGGAGTGGGAATTCCGGAACAGGAGCAATCTCATATTTTTACAAAACTTTTCCGGGCGACAAATGCGCGTGAGTCGGAAACTGACGGGACTGGTCTCGGACTTTATATTGTGAAGTCGATCGTAGAGCAGACGGGAGGCAGTATTAGTTTTTCTTCGGTTGAGGGTAAGGGAACCACTTTCTTTCTCGCCCTTCCGCTTTCCGGGATGCGCCAAAGGGCTGGGATGAAGACATTGAGTCCGTAATTACGTATCTATCTTCAATGGACTCTTGTTATCTTTCGTAACGCCCTTTACTTTTCTGTTCGAAAGAACATTATAGTGCCATGGGTGCAATGCAAAGGAAACGGTACGAATCTCAATCTCCGCTTGCTGAGCGCATGCGGCCGAGCGGTTTTTCCGAGTGTTTTGGTCTCGATTCTGTTGTCGGGCCGGGAACAATTCTTGGAGAGGCGATTCGAGTCCGAGCGCTTCCCTCGGTGATTCTCTGGGGACCGCCCGGAAGCGGCAAGACGACGATTGCGCTTCTTCTTGCGAAAGAACTTGACGCAGAATTTGTTCAGCTTTCAGCTGTTGGGAGTGGAGTGAAAGAACTTCGCGAAGTTTTCTCCGAAGCGAGACTCCGTCGCGCGTCAGGGAAGCAGACGGTTCTGTTCGTTGACGAGGTGCATCGGTGGAATAAGACTCAGCAGGATGCGCTTCTCCCTCATGTTGAGCAGGGGATGATTGTTTTTATTGGCGCGACGACGGAAAATCCGAGTTTTGAGGTGAATCCAGCTCTTCTTTCGCGAACGCAGGTAGTGGTGCTTCCGTCGCTTGAACTTGTCGCGATCGAAATGATTCTTCGCCGCGCGCTTTCGGATACGAAATTTGGATTCGGCAGCCTGAATATCAAAGCTGAAGATGAAGCCCTTTCTGTCATTGCTGAATGGTCTGGCGGCGACGCGCGAGCTGCACTCAATGTACTTGAGGCGCTCGCGGTTTCCTCGGAACGAATTGACGTATCGCGCGTCGCGGCGTTCTTAAAGCAGCCGAGGTTTTCTTATGACAAGGGCGGCGAGGAGCACTATAATATCATTTCAGCGCTTCACAAATCGCTTCGGGGCGGTGATGCAAATGCTGCATTGTACTGGCTAGCAAGGATGCTTGAAGCAGGAGAGGACCCTCTTTATGTAGCAAGGCGGCTTGTTCGTTTCGCGTCAGAGGATGTCGGCCTTGCGAATTCTCTTGCTCTGCCTCAAGCGATTGCTGCTTATGATGCGTGTCACCGAATCGGTATGCCGGAATGCGCTGTGAATCTTGCGCAGGTGGTCGTTTATCTCGCAAGGTCGAAGAAATCAAACGCTCTCTATGTCGCCTATGGAAAGGCGCAGAATGATGCCAGGAACTTTCCGCGGGAGCCGGTTCCGATTCACCTTCGAAACGCTCCGACGAAACTTATGAAAGAATTGGGGTACGGAAAGGAATATAAATATACTCCGAGTTTCGAGAATCCCAATGACTCGAAGCAGGAGTATTTTCCTGATAGGCTTCGCGATCGAAAATACCTTCTTTTTCAGGACAATTGATTTTCTTGGTGCGATTTTTCCTTTACGTGAGGAGATCAGCGAGAATTGCCATGCGGACAAACTTGCCGTTTCTCGCTTGGCGAAAGTAGGCCGATCTCGGATCGTCGTCGATCTGCGGATCGATTTCTCCGACACGCGGCAATGGATGCATGAGGATGCCTTTTCTCGGCATAAGATCGAGGAGTTTCCTGTTGAAAATGTAGGTCCCTTGGACTTTGTCATATAACTCTGTTTGGTCGCCAAATCGCTCTTTTTGAATCCGAGTCTGATAGACGACGTCGCAAGAAGGGATCGTGCTTTCTAGATCGGCTGTTTCTTTGAAGGAGACGCCGTGCTTTTGCAGAAAATCTTTGATGTCGTCCTTTATGCGGACAGGATCCGGTGCCACCAGGAAGATTTGCTTGATGTGGTAATTTTTCCCGAGGAAGTAGCAGAGTGATCGGACGGTTCTCCCGTATAGAAGGTCGCCCACAAGGGCGATGGTAATTCCATCGATGCAGCCAAGTTCTTCTTCGATGGTGAAGAGATCAAGCAATGCTTGCGTCGGATGTTGTCCAGGGCCGTCGCCCGCATTTATAATCGGGACGGCGCTTACTCTCGCCGCACGCTCAGCAGCACCGGATTCGTAGTGGCGGAGAGCGATGATATCGGCATAGTCGTCTACGACGCGAATGGTATCTTCAAGCATTTCGCCTTTCGCTGCAGAGGAAAACTCTCTGGCGTTTTCAGTTGATATGACTGATCCGCCGAGATTTAGCATGGCTGATTCGAAAGAGAGTCGCGTCCGAGTTGAAGGTTCGAAAAAGAGAGTGGCGAGAATCTTCCCTTTCAAGAGATCTTTCAAGTCTCCCTTTTCCGCCAGCGCTTTCATTTCGGCGGTTTTTCTAAAAAGTTGATCAAGTTGTATCCGGTTGAATTGTTGGGATTGGAGGATATGTTTCACATGTTTTTTCGTTGTTTCCATAGGGTAAGAACATTATAGAGCGCACACTATGAAATAATACTTTAACTTTCTGAAAACTTCTTAAATGAGTCATTTATTAAGAAGTACCAGTCCGATTTCATAGTGTGATGTATATAGTTCTTTTGTGGTCCATGATAGCATGACTTTTTCACGCGGGGAGTTCGGAGGTTCTCTTCAAAGTCAATGTTTATTGACATATTTCAGTATGTATGGCAATCTTGTGGAGAGGAGGGTGCATCTATGAAGAGAAAGAAAGAAACGGATCAGCTAGTCTTTCCGATTGATCCGTTGCGGCGTTCTTTGGTGTTTTCGTTTGGATGGAGCGCATGTGGAAGATGGAAAGTCCAGGTTTGTGCTGTCTCGGACAGGGATCAATTTTTTGTTCAATGCCAAGGCGAAATAGGGAAGTGGATGAGTCCGTTTGATACTCTTCATCTTCTCATGCGTTGTCGCATTGAACGAAAGAACCTCCAGTTTCTGTACGACGCAGTGCTGCAGATCAAAAACCACGACCATCATCCTGGTGCGATGATGTTTCTGCGGCTCTACGATCTCTGGCAATCTTCTTTGCGATAACATCGCAGTTGAATTCTAGAGAAAACGCCTTGGGTGATCCTCGAGGCTTTTATTATTCCCTCTTTTCAGGTAAAGTAGAACCTCGATTGTTTCATTGCGTTATTATGAAGTACATTTTTCCAAGGGTTGAGTTAAACAATGTTTCTGTAGCTCGCGTCCGCATTGCTTCTCAAAAAGATGATGAAATCGTGAGGCTGCAATCTGGCGGCACGGAGATTTGTCTCGGTGTTCCGGAACCGGAGAAGATGACAAGGAGAAAATTGTTTCTTCTTGCGCGTCGGGCCGTTTTGCTTGCGCAATCGAGAAGGGAAAAGAAACTGCTGCTTGCCATTTCAGAGGTTCATTTCCCGCATCTCGGCATTTCGGATGCCGAACTTGGGGAAATACTGACAACCAATTTCGAAATGGCAAACTTTCAGTTCACGGAATTCCTGACTCCGCCCGAGGAAGGATTTCCTCTTCTCGAAGAAATAGCGTTTTTCGGAGCATCGAAGTCTTTCCAAGAAGGGGTTCGGCGCGGGAAGGTTATCGGTGAAGAAGTGAATGCATGCCGTCGGCTTGCAAATTTGCCAGGGGGCGACGTGACGCCCGAGACGCTTGCCGAAGAGGCGCGTCGCATTGCGCGAAATCGCAAGGAACTTTCCGTGAAAGTGTTGGACGTTGCCGCTATGAAAAAGCTTGGCATGGGTGGGGTTCTCGGTGTCGGAAAGGGATCCGATGTTCCGCCTCAGTGCATTATTCTTGAATATCGCGGCGGAAAGAAAAACGCCAGTCCGATCGTCTTTGTCGGAAAGGGAGTGACATTTGACACGGGCGGAATCAACCTGAAGCCGTCCACTTCGTTGCTTGGGATGAATATGGACATGTCTGGCGGCGCCGCTGTTCTTCATGCGGTATCGCTTGCGGCGCGACTGGGCATACCGAAGAACCTTGTTGCCATTGTCCCGGCGGTCGAAAACATGCCTTCCGGATCAAGCTATCGTCCGGGAGATGTACTCCGATCAATGAGTGGGAAAACTATTGAAGTCTTGGATACTGACGCCGAAGGAAGGATTATCCTTGCGGACGCTCTCCACTATGCGAAACGTTACAAACCGTCCCTCGTTATCGATGTGGCAACTCTCACGGGTGCCGTGCTTGTCGCTTTGGGAGAACGGGCGTCTGGGATTTTCACGCGAGATGCGGAATTGGAATCGAAGCTGCGTGAACTCGGTGAAATTTCAGGAGATTTTGTCTGGCCGCTCCCTCTCTGGGAAGAATATGATGAGGAAATAAAGGGAACTTTCGGCGATGTGGCGAATATTGGACGGACGAAATGGGGAGGATCTATCACTGCGGCGGCATTCCTCGCGCAATTCGCGACTGGGTATCGATGGGCGCATATCGATATGGCTTCTCGGATGACAGCCATCGAAGGGGAGTTCCTTGCGAAAGGCGCTGCCGGCGCTCCGGTTCGACTTCTTCTTAAGATCGCGGAAAAATTGTAATTTTCGACAGTTTGGAAGGGAAAATCGAAGCGTACTTGGAAGAGGCGGACAATTTATTTGTCCGCCTCTTCGTTTGATGAGTTGAGTTCTGGTTTTGTCATTTGACAGTGGAAGCGAAAGTGGAATAGAATACTAGCGAAGTGTGGAAAAGTGGGGGAATGTGGAGGACTCTTCAAATAAAACCATGTTCATCGGAGAGTATTCTCACAGTATTGATGCGAAGAAGCGGCTCTCGCTGCCGTCTCGAGTTCGCGGAGAGCTTGGGAGTCGCGTGGTGGTGACTCGCGGGCTTGACCGATGCCTCTTTATCTATCCGATGAAAACGTGGGAATCGATTGCGGAGAAGCTTGGCGGAATGCCGGTAGGCGAATCGGGGACGAGAAGTTTTGTGCGGTTGATGCTTGCGGGAGCGGTCGAAGTTGATATGGATTCACAGGGCCGAGTCCTTATACCGGAGTATCTCAAAGAGTATGCGGGGCTTTCAAGGGATGTCATGGTGATTGGACTTTGGAACCGTCTCGAAGTATGGGATGAATCGCGATGGAGCTCTTATCGAAATGAAGCGGAAGAGAATTCCGAAAAAATTGCTGAAGAACTTGGAAAGCTCGGGGCCTTTTAGGGGGAAGGTGGAGCGATAACTTCCTCTGATTCCGGGTATGAGAGAAACGATTCATGTGCCAGTCCTTTTAAATGAAGCGGTAGAGTCGATGAATATTTGTCCGGGAGATACAGTCGTGGACGCCACGCTAGGGGGAGGCGGGCACGCACTCCGGATATTGGAGATGTTAGGATCTGACGGAAAGTTCTTTGCATGCGATTCAGATGCTGAAGCAGTCGCTCGTTTTCGGACATTTCTTGAAGGAGATGAGCGGTATTCGGAGATGTTGCGCGATGGAAGAATTGTGCTTATCCATGCTCCGCTTACGGAAATTGGATCGGCGATTCGCCAAAGCGGGGCGTCTGGTATCTCTTCGGCTCTCGCTGATCTCGGGCTTTCATCTGATCAACTCGAGGATTCTTCTCGGGGATTCTCGTTCTTGCGGGAAGGGCCGCTCGATATGAGATTCGATCGGAGTTCCGGCATTCGAGCTGAGGATATCGTGAATCATGCTCCCGTTTCTGAAATTGCCCGGATCCTTCGCGAGTACGGAGATGTCCGCGAAGCAAATAGGGTAGCAAAGGAAATTGGGGACAGGAGAAAGTCTCTCGAATTTTCGACGACGACAGAGCTTTCGAATTTCATTGCTTCTTTAATTCGAAGTCGGAATCGATCGATTCATCCAGCAACGTCGGTGTTCCAGGCTATTCGCATGGCAGTGAATCGCGAGCTTTCGTCGATTGAGTCGTTCTTGCAAGACATGGTGGGTCTTTTGAAACAGGGAGGAAGAATTGCTGTGATCTCGTTTCATTCCGGAGAAGAAAGAGTTGTGAAAGAAGTATTTCGGAGAGACGCCAGGGGATGTGTCTGTCCGAAGGAATTCCCGGTTTGTCGATGCGGGAGAGAGGCAACGCTTCGGGTGCTGACGAGACGGGCGATTGTCCCGTCTGAGTCGGAAGTGGCGGAGAATTCTCGGGCTCGGAGCGCGAGACTTCGAGTTGCCGAGCGCTGCTAGCTTAGGGGATTGTGGGCTATTTATAAAAATAAAAAAGAAAACGTGATATGGAAGCGCGCCGAAAATTACGGACCGCATGGCAAGCGTCGGATCCTGCTCGGAAAGACGCAGAGTCTGTGGAAGGAATGTCTCGCGCAAAGAGTTTCGCGATGATATCGCTTTTCTTCTCGATACTCTCTTTGGGCGCTTACGTTTTTTCGGTAAATCGGAACGCCGTGTCAGGGTACTCGATGCGAATTGCGGAAAATCGAATGGCAAGCCTAACTGATGAAGCTCAAAAACTTAAGATTCGGGAAGCGGAACTTCGTTCACTTTATGGTATAGAGGGAATGAGTTCTGAGCTTGGCATGGTGCCAATTTCCGGGAAGGCGCTTCTCGACGATTCAAACTCTGTCGCATATAAGAGATAGAGGACTCCGTCTCAATGGGAAACAGACTGCATAAAAGACGCGATACATCGAAAAACGCTCAGAGGCATTGGAGGATTTCTGCTCTCGTGCTTTTTATTTTTTTGCTTTCCTCGATTCTTATCGGGCGGCTTGCGCTTCTCCAGGTTGTAAGGGGGAGTAACTATCAAGCTGTCGCTGAAGGGCAAAGGAATGTTTCTAGCGAACTTCCGTCGGACCGAGGAGAGATCTTTCTGAAGGATGTGAACGGATTGTATCCGGTTGCTGTGAACCGGCAGTATTCTCTCGCGTACGCTGTTCCGATCGA
>CAZETL010000019.1:7290-15253 GCA_964515255.1 uncultured Bdellovibrionales bacterium
CGCTGCTCGGAGTGTCCTCTGAAATTCTCGAAGAGAAATTCTTAAAAAAGAATGACCCTTTTGAAATTATTCGGCGCAGACTAAGCGATGAGGAAGTGGTGAAACTTCAGGAGGAACATCTTTCCGGAATCGGGCTTCTCCCCGAGCGGTATCGATTCTATCCGGGAGGGTCGCTTGCTTCTCAGACGATCGGATTTGTCGGTATGTCGGAGAATGAATCGAAGGGAAAAAACGGTGTCGAATCGTCATTTGAGGATGAATTGCGCGGCGAAACTGGAGCGGTATCAGTCGAGAGGGATGCTGCTGGCCGTTGGATCCCGCTCGGGGACCGGGAGTTTCATTCGCCGATTCATGGGGCCAGTGTCGTACTCACTCTCCAAAAAGTCGTGCAGTTTGAGGTTGAAAAAATTCTCGCCGAAGCGATCTCTAGTTTCAAGGCTGACAGTGGAACCATTATCGTTATCGATCCGAAGACGGGGAATATTCTTGCGCTTGCGTCCCTCCCGGACTTTGATCCGAATGAGTATTCAAAAGTTGAGAACCCCGAACTTTTTCTCAATCCGTCGATAAGCCTCACGTACGAGCCTGGATCAATTATGAAGCCGATTACCATGGCTATTGGCATTGAAGATGGTAAGGTGAATGCGTCGACCGAGTACGTGGACACGGGAGTTGTTGTCGAGGGAGGATATGCCATCCGGAATGCGGAAGGGAAAGTATATGGCCGCTCCACTATGACAAAAGTGTTGGAAGAATCGATCAATACGGGCGTCATCTACGTTGAGCGGCTAGTTGGGAACGATCGGTTCCGTTCGTATCTTCAACAGTTTGGATTTGGAACTCGCACCGGAATCCGTCTGCCTGCAGAATTGCCGGGAAACCTCAGAAATCTTGAGAACCCAAAGCGGTCGGTTGAATTCTACACGGCGTCTTTCGGACAGGGTATCACGGTTACGCCGCTTCAAATCGCTTTTGCGTATGCCGCGCTTGCGAATGACGGCGTTCTTATGCGGCCGCGTATCGTTGATCGGCTTCTGTTTCCCGATGGACATACCGAGGAGGTGAAACCGGAAGAGGTGCGATCCGTCGTGAGCAAATCCGCAGCGAGAGAAGTGGGAGAGATGCTTCGGTCAGTGGTCGTGAACGGTCACGGAAAGCGAGCGGATGTTCCCGGATACAAAGTGGTAGGAAAGACGGGGACCGCTCAAGTTGCGAAGAAGGGCGAGAAAGGGTATGAAGATGGAAAAAATATCGGATCATTTGTTGGATATGCGCCGCTTGCCGATCCGCAATTCGTGGTTCTTGTGAAGATAGACAATCCGGCCGGGGTAGTGTGGGCGGAATCAAGCGCAGCCCCGACTTTTGGGAAAGTGATGAAGTTTCTTCTCGAATCGTCGGATACGCGGCCAACGGAGCCGTTTTCGTCTGAGTCTCCGAAACATTAGCCATCTCTCAAATCTTTCTTTGGACAGTTATGAAGCCATTTCATCTTCGATTTCTTGAAACTGCACTCCGTTATATGGCACTTGCCGTCTTGCGCTGGAAGAAGCCAATTGTTGTCGGAATTACTGGATCTGTTGGGAAAAGTTCTGCCAAAGAAGCGGTTGCGACTGTTCTCCGTTCGCGATTTCGCATTCGAGCAAGTGTTGGGAACATGAATAACGAAATTGGCATTCCGCTTACGATCATCGGATCTGGGCCGTGCGGTCGATCCCTTGGGAAGTGGCTTTTGGTCCCAGTCTACTTTTTGAGGGCGCTTCTCGCTTCTCGTTCGAAATATCCGGAAGTGCTCGTTCTTGAACTTGGCATCGACCGGATTGGCGATATGGAGTATCTTCTCGGATTTCTCAAACCGGATATTGGAATTTTGACGTCGATTGCAACGAGCCATCTCGAATTCTTCAAGACCATTTCAACAGTCGCTCGCGAGAAAGGAAAGCTTGTCCAAGCGATTCCCCGAACCGGCTGTTCCGTGTTGAATGCTGATGACGATCGAGTATTAAAATTCCGAGAGAAAACGAAATCAAAAGTGTTCACTTACGGGTTTAGTGAGAAGGCGGAGATTCGGGCGACGAATATCTCATTCTTTCGAGATGCTTCGGGTGTCCCTGTTGGAACAAGCTTCAAACTTGAATATGAGGGGAAAATCATTCCCGTTCGGCTCACGAATGTTATTGCCGAACACCATATTTCTGCGGCTCTCGCGGCCGCTGCCGTCGGAATATTTCTCCGGATAAGCGTTCTTGATGTCGCGACTGCTCTCGGAGAATTCCGTTCGCTTCCTGGCCGCATGAGGCTTCTTGAGGGTATTCGCCATTCGCTTGTTATTGACGATACTTATAATGCTTCTCCAAAATCACTGAAAGCCGCTCTCAATACCCTGCGAAATATTGGGGATGCGAGAAAATTTGTCGCGCTTGGCGATATGCTCGAGCTTGGAACCGAGTCGGATTCTTCTCATGCGGCAGTAGCTGAGTGGGTGCTGGATGGCGGTATCGATGAGGCGTTTTTTGTTGGAAAACGAATGGAGAAAACAGCGGAAATTCTTGAAAATCGAGGATTTTCTCATGGCAGAATCCACGTCTTTTCGACGCCGGAACAGCTTGGTGAATCTTTGGCGAATTCTCTCTGTAGCGGAGATGTGGTGCTTGTGAAAGGGTCGCAGGGAATGCGCCTTGAAAAGGCTGTTGAGATGGTGCTGGAGGATCCGTCTCGTTCGCGAGGGCTTCTATGCCGGCAGTCCGACGAGTGGAGGGCGACGCCGTTTTCGTCTTGAAATCTTTTCGGAGGGGTGTGGTATACTAGACGAAAACCGTTCGATCTTTTGTCTGTCTCTCGTTTCTATGAATGTGAAGGGGAAATTCTTGTTCTCCGCCCTGTTGCTTCTTCTGATTGGAGGGGGCTGGTGGTATTGGCATCGGCGGAGTTCAGTTCCTTCATATCAAACGACGGAGGTGTCGCGCGGCGATATTCGCGAGACCGTTTCTGCGAGTGCGACGCTCGTTGCGTCAAATGAGATTGATCTTAACTTTGAAGTGGCGGGGCGAGTCCGTTCGATTGCCGTGAAGGAGGGGGATCGAGTTGCTGCAGGGGAGGTGATTGCGGTACTTGAGTCCGTCGAGCTTGAGGGAAATGTCGAGAGTGCGAAAGCGGCTCTTGATCGCGCTCGGGCCGAAACGCTTGCGAATGACGATACGGTCC
This sequence comes from uncultured Bdellovibrionales bacterium, assembly GCA_964515255.1. GTDB lineage: Bacteria > Patescibacteriota > Minisyncoccia > Moranbacterales > UBA1568. Next base: position 10,492 of record CAZETL010000019.1, read on the forward strand.
GTGAGGCCGCCGAAGCCGAGAGAGATTCGAAGTTGTACCATGAGTCGGTGGAGTCGCTTGAAGATCAGAAGGTCAGCGCGGCGAATCTTGCTTACCAGAATGCGAAAGACTATGAAGAAGATGCGGAGTCTTACTACAACCAAGTAGTAGCTGATCATGGGGCGGGAAGCTCAGAGGCGAAAAGCGCCAAATTAACTTTAACGGCTGCAACGAATAGTCGGAAATCGGCTTCGGAGGCGAGAGAAACCGCTGAAAAGAATCGCGACAGCGCAACGAGGTACTCGAGGAATTCCTGGGATGCGGCTCGACAAAAGGTAAAGACGCTTGAATCCTCGGCGCAAAACGTTATAGAAACGAGCGCGGTTCGATCCGCTGAGGCTGCGTATGCGTCGGCGATTGCGAATGCCGAGAAAGCGAAGGTTCGAGCGCCGGTCAATGGCCAAGTGACGAAAATGAATTATTCGGTCGGCGAGGTTGTCGGAACGTCGTCTTCCGGATCGTTCGGGCGACTTCTCTCGTATGATTTTCTTCTGGAAGCAAAAATCCCAGAATCCGATATTGCAAAAATAAAAACGGGACAACTTGCTGATGTTTCCTTTGACTCATTTGATGCGAACGATGCGCTTCGAGCTGAAGTGGTGGAGATAGAACCCGATGCAACGGTGATTCAAGATGTCGTGTACTATATTGCAAAACTTCGTTTCTCAATTCCTGACGCGCGATTGAAGCCGGGAATGAGCGCCGATGTTGACCTCCGCATTGCCGAAAGACAGGGAGTGTTGCGGATTCCGGCAAGACTTCTCCTTGAAGAGAAGGGAGTTTATTCTGCCCGAGTTCTGCTGTCGGACGGTCGCGTGGAAACAAGGAATGTGTCAGTCGGTGTTCGCGGAGATGACGGGGTGATAGAGGTGCTCTCGGGTCTCGCCGAAGGAGATCGGGTGGTCTCTCAGGAGGACCGGTAGTATGTCTTCGGGATCAATCATTATTGCAGAGCAAATTTCCAAGACATATGTGTCTGGCGAGGGCGTGGAGACCCCGGCGCTTCGGGAAGCTTCTTTTTCCATTGGCCAAGGGGAGTTCGTGGCGCTCATGGGACCGTCCGGGTCGGGGAAGTCGACGCTCATGCATCTTCTGGGACTTCTTGATCGGCCGACATCTGGCAGGTATTTTCTCTTTGGCGAAGAGTCGAGCGGTTTTTCATCGGATCGGCTTGCCGAAATGAGAAACAGGAATCTTGGTTTTATTTTCCAGTCGTTCAATCTTTTGCCAAGGACAACCGTGTTTGAAAACGTCGAACTCCCGTTGTTGTACGATGTGTACGGTTTTCGCCGCCATGCGCTTTGGAATGCGTGGAAATCCGGTGGATGGAAGGAGGTTTCTTCTCTGATTCGGCGAAGTTGGGAGGGAATGGGTCCGGAACAGCATCGGCAGCAAGTCTTGGAAGCCTTGCAGTCGGTTGGCATGGAACACCGATCGGATTATCTCACAAATCAGCTTTCCGGAGGCGAAATGCAGCGCGTTGCAATCGCCCGTGCCCTCGTTAATTCTCCGGATATCATCTTCGCCGATGAGCCGACGGGGAATCTTGACTCGAAATCGGGTCTCGCCGTCATGGCGATTTTGCAGCAACTGAACGATGCGGGGAAGACCATCATTCTTGTGACGCACGAGTCCGTTACAGCGCGTCACGCGAAACGGATTCTGCTTCTTGCCGATGGGAGACTCGTCGGCGACTCTCCGATTGAAAATCGCGTTCTCGCTTCTCGGGAACGCGAACTCGTAAAATAGAATATCCGCAAGAGGCCACTTCTGTTCCTTGGGACCCCGATGTGTTTTGGGGACCGTTTTTTTGTGTTGTTCCGCTCGCTGTCCTTTTAACTTTCGGCAATGCGCTAATTTTTGAGCCCGCGACCAGATGTAAAAAATCGGAACAATATGAGACACTCGAGAAGGAGAAACGCTACAATGAAGAAAGCGCTGAGGAGTGGGTTCCCGTCGGAAACGTCAAAGAAGCTCCATCGGAGACCGTCTATCATATAAAAAATTGGATTCGCAAGGGTAACGGCTTTCCAAACGGGTGGAAGGAGTTCAATGGAATAGAATATGCCGCCGAGAAATGAAAGCGGCGTCAGGATAAGCGTCGGAATGATGCTGAGTTGCTCGAAGTCCTTCGCCCACATGCCGATGATGATTCCAAGGATTGCGAAAGCGGAAGAAACGAGGAAAGAAAATGCGATGGCGATAATCGGATGCGCGACGGGGACCGGAGTGAGGAGTGCGCTGACGAGATAGATGACCGCTCCAATTCCAAGGGCGCGCACAATTGCGGCAAGAGCGAATCCAACGATGATCTCGAAGGATGAAAGCGGCGCCGAGAGGATGCTGTCGATGGTACCGATGAAACGCGGGAAATAAATGCCGCTTGATGATGCCATAAGCGAGTTCATGGTGAGTGCCATGAGAATAAGTCCCGGAACAATGAATGCGGCATAGTGAATGCCGTTATGGGATTCCATTCGGCTGCCGATGGCGCTTCCGAATACGAGGAAGTAGAGAACTGTGGATATGATGGGCGAAAGAAACGCTTGTATCGCGACGTCTTTCGATCTCCCGATTTCTTTGAAAAAGATGGTTTTGATGCCGATGATGTTCATATTGTCAGGGTTTTCTGGTGAGCGTGACGAAGATATCTTCGAGAGAAGTTTCTGTAGTGGCAAGATCGCAAAGAGGAATTCCTTCTTGTTCGAGTGTTTTTATGATAGGGAAAATGCAAGACTCATCCGAGGAATATCGGAGCGTGATCGATTGGCCGTCTTCTGAAAGCGAGCTTTGATGTTTCAAGAGGGACAATGGGAGAGACTCGAGCTTTTTCCCAAGTTTGATAGTAAGCGTTTTCTCTCCCATCCGCCGCATAAGCGTTTCTTTCTCCTCCACGAGGAGGAGTTTGCCGCGGTCGATGACGCCGATTCGATCGGCGAGAAGTTCAGCCTCCTCGATATAGTGGGTGGTGAGAATCACGGTAGTCCCCGAATCTTTGAGTTCGCGGATGATTTCCCACATGTCTTTCCGAAGTTCAACGTCTACGCCGGCGGTCGGCTCGTCAAGGAAAAGAACGGATGGTTCGGTAATGAGTGCTTTTGCAATGAGTACGCGTCGCTTCATGCCGCCGGAGAGAAATCGGATTTCATCGCGCCGTTTTTCCCAGAGCGAGAGCCGTTTCAGGATATTTTCAACGAGGGCGGGATTCGGATTTTTCCCATGGAATCCGCGCTGGTATCCGAGTATCTTTTCCGCCGAAAGGAAGATATCCAGATGTATCTCTTGGGGAACAAGCCCTATAGCCTGCCGAGCCGCTCGCCATTCGAGGTTGATATCGTGTCCGTCCACCGTTACGGTACCGGAAGTTTTATCTATGAGACCGGAAACGATTCCAATGAATGTCGTCTTTCCGGCCCCGTTTGGTCCGAGAAGGGCGAATATTTCCCCTCGTTTGATGTCAATGGAGACTTCCTCGAGGGCGCGCGTCCCGCTTGCGTAGGTCTTGGAGAGTTGATGCGCGGAGAGAATATTCATAGAGAGAGTTTGGGAAGCTGGAGCAGCTTTGAAAGCCGGGATATTTCTCCGAATTGTACTCTTAATCGAAAGAAGGGGAAAGTTTTATGGCGCACTCGAAATTTTTAGCGGAATCCTCTGCCTTGTTGATATGTATGACATTTGGCACTCTTGACACGGTTCGGTTTTTTGAAATCAGCCGTGGTATAATTTTCAAGCAAGAGGATTTTCTGATGGTTGAAGAGAATATTTCTCAAATAGCGTTTCCCAACATATGAGTCTTTTTGCTCCGTTGTCCCGTCGAACGAAATTTTTGTTCTTTTTCGCTTTCCTTATCGGTGGAGCGATCGCCGTTTTCTACTGGCTCTCGAATCGCGATGTGAAAACTGCCTTGCCGGGAAACAGTGATTCCGTCGAGTTGCTTCCGCGCAGAGAAAGACTTCTTCGAGGTCTTGATGAGCTGGCAGGGCGCACGCATTCTCCTCAACAAAGTTTTGGGTCGCAGGAAGCGGAATTAGACGCGATGGAACGCGGAAGAAAATCGTCGGACCAGGATGCGGATAGACAGATAAAAGAATTGGACTCGATCTCTGCTCAAGATTGATAGGAGTTTCGTTTAATGTTTAGATTTCCTTGAAGAGCTTATGAATATATTGAAACTTTCAGCTGTCACTGTTCTTTTGGTGGCTTTTTTTGCCTCAACTCTTTCTTTTTCCCAGGAATCCAGAGCTGACAATCGTTTTTCTGAGACTGAAGATGATGGAAGGGGTGGCGGTGGTAATAGTGGCTGCACGACTCCTGCGAGCGAACGGTTTCCCTTTTGTCAGCTGATCTCCGTAACGCTGCAGAAAAGCGGGGATGGAAAAGGAAGCATGAGTCTTTATGGAGGAGGCAATAGCGGACTAATTGCATCATGTTCTCCCGATTGCTCTTCAGCTACAAAAAATGAACTTATCGCAGATGCGGAGTACGCTGTGTATGCTACTCCCGAAACAGGGTCCAGTTTTGGGGGATTCACAGAAGGTTGTAGTCGAGTTGATGATACTTATGTGGCTACTCAGAATACGTATATTTGTTACACTGGTCGGCATTCCAGCAGTTTCGCAGTGACTGCCAAGTTTTGCAAAGGAACTTCATGCAGTAGTAGTGGAGGCAGTGGTGGGGGTTCAGGAGGTGGTGGGGGTTCAGGAGGTGGTGGGGGTTCAGGAGG
>CAZETL010000020.1:0-214 GCA_964515255.1 uncultured Bdellovibrionales bacterium
GGTTGTGGCTGCCGAGCTCATTTCAGGCACTTCGTCGAAATGTGGAACGAGCGGGGACGGAACAAGGAGTCTTTCTTCTCCTGGCCATGCCTTCTCCTTTCCGCCGTTGAAGAAATAGGTGACGTGAGCATATTTCTCAGTTTCGGCTATGCGAAGCTGAGTCTTTCCTTGTTTGCTGAGAACTTCGCCGAGAGCGTTTGTGACGTCTTCCGGC
>CAZETL010000020.1:224-15152 GCA_964515255.1 uncultured Bdellovibrionales bacterium
CGCAAATGCGATATGTACGGGGAGATTTCGCTCGTATTCCGTCATAGCGACGAAATCGATATCGAGTTTCTTCGGTCGCGAGAATCCGTCGAAGTCGGGCAGGGAAAATGCTTTCGTAATCTCGCGCGCCCGATCTTCGCGGTAGTTGAAGAATATGATTGAATCTCCGTCGCGAATGGTTCCGATAGGTTTTCCATCTTTGAGAATGGCGGCTGGTTCAATGAATTCATCGGTGATGCCTTTTTTGTAGGATTCCTCAAGGTATGAAACGGGATCCTCAACTCCCGGAGTTCCTTCTGTCATGCATTGGTAGGCCTTTTCAAGGCGTTCCCAGTTATTGTTCCTGTCCATCCCCCAATTTCGTCCTCCAATCGTGGCAATGGTCCCGGCCCCTATAAGGTTCGCTCTGGTGGCCACTTCTTTGATGGTATGAATGCCGGATGTCGGAGGGGAGTCTCGACCATCGGTAAATGCGTGAATAAAGACATTCTTTACTCCATTCTGTGCGGCCATTTGCAGAAGCATGTACAAATGATCTTTGTTTGAGTGGACGGATCCTTCGCCGACGAGTCCCATGACGTGAAGCGCGCCGCCATTTTCTTTTACCCGGTTCATGGCGTCCAAAAAGGCGGTGTTTTTGAAAAAGGATCCGTCTTGCACGGCGAGCGAGATCCTTGGGAGGTTTTGGTAGATGACTCGTCCGGCGCCAAGCGTCATATGGCCGACTTCGCTGTTTCCGGGCGTGTTCCATGGAAGTCCGACGGCGATGCCGGACGCTTGGAGTGCGGTGAGGGGATAATATTTGTTGAGTTTTTCTATCGTGGGAAGCTTCGCTTTTCTAATGGGGTTTCCTTGAGTGCTGAGGCTTAATCCCCAGCCGTCGAGCACGATGAGTATAATAGGGCGATACATAATTGGAGTGGTTCAGGAAACGAACGAGTGATTGAGCTACAAGTGTCAATGGTACCAACAAAAATCTATTCTCAGAATCCTTCGTATGGTAGCAGTTCGTCCGAACTTTGACAAAAGGAGGAGGTCATTTTATGATGAAACGTACGGTTAAATTATTCTCCAAGTCTCGATTCAGCTGCAATATGCAAAGCTTCTTCTCTGAAATTACAAAACTGTTCCGCATTTCTATTTTTTCTCTTGAGATGATTCCCTCGCGGAACAGAGAAATATCTCGCGTTGTTTCGGCGGGAAGTTTTTTGCAACTGAACCGAGCTTCCTGCTCGTATGAGTGCTGATCTTTCTTTCTTGTTTGTAAGTATTTTGACGCTTTCGGCAGGTTCGGTTCTTGGTTATTTTGCGCGGCAAACGATTGCGAAGCGACAACTCTCGACTGCCGAAGGGAAAGCGGAGCGTGTTACGGCTGATGCCGCAAAGCGTTCGGAGGAGATTGTTCTTGAATCGAAGAAAAAGGCGGTGCAGATCCTTGAAGAGGCGAAGAAAAAGGAAAAAGAGCGGGAAGATCAGCTTTCCCGTCAGGAGCGAAGGATCGAGGGTCGAGAAGAAGCCATAGAAAAGAAATTTGAGGAAATAGATCAATCGAAGAAAATGCTCGAGAAGAAAGCTGAGGAAGTGCAAGCTATCCGGAAGGAAGCTGAGAAGGTTCGGGAAGAGGAGTTGGCCAGACTGGAGAGAATTGCCGGACTCAATAAAGAAGAAGCGAAGAACATTCTCTTTCAACTTACGGAAGAGGAGAGTCGGGAAGTGATCGTCGACCGTATCAAGAAGCTTCAGAGAGAGGGGGAGGAGGAGATTGAACGAAAGGCGATGTCAGTGATGGCACAGGTAATTCAGCGGTACTCTCGATCACATGTTTCCGAATTCACCACTACGACGGTTCCATTGCCGTCCGATGAAGTGAAAGGCAAGATTATCGGAAAGGAGGGGCGAAACATTCGCACTCTTGAGCGTCTGACGGGAGTGGAATTGATCGTTGATGATACCCCTGAAACAGTGCTTATATCAGGGTTTGACCCGGTTCGTCGCGAAACAGCGAAGATTGCTCTGGAGAAACTTATCGCTGACGGGAGAATCCATCCAGCTCGCATCGAGGAAGTAGTGGAGGAATCGAAGAAGGCTGTTGATGAGAAGATACGGGAAGCGGGCGAATCGGCAGCCTATGAAGCGGGTGTTCCTGGTTTGCATCCAAAATTGCTCTATATCCTCGGACGGCTTCGATTCCGTTATAGCTACAAACAAAATGTTCTGACGCATTCCATAGAAGTGTCGGCGGTTGCCGGCGCTCTCGCAGCGGAATTGGGCGGCAATGTCTCGGTTGCAAAGAAGGCGGGGCTTTTGCACGACATCGGGAAGGCGGTTGACCATGAGATTGAAGGGACCCATGTGAAAATCGGGATCCGCATTCTCGAAAAGTTCGGCGTTTCAGCAGAGGTGATCGAGGCGATGCGGTGTCACCATGATGAATTCCCGCATTCGTCGATTGAATCCTATATTGTAACGGCGGCGGATGCTATCTCTGCGGCTCGCCCCGGTGCGCGCAAGGAAACCGCGGAAAAATATATTAAGAGGCTTGAAGAGCTGGAAGCGCTTATCAATTCGTTTGATGCGGTCGAGCGATCGTATGCGCTCTCCGCCGGGCGAGAAGTCCGCATTTTTGTGAATCCAGAAAAGACTGACGATCTTGGCGCGCTGAAACTTGCAAAAGATATTTCAAAGCGAATTCAAGACGAGTTGAAATATCCTGGAGAAATCAAGGTGATTGTTTTCCGTGAGACGCGCGCGGTAGAATTCGCTCGATAGTTTTCCCTCCATTTGCGTTCTTTTTGAGGAACGACTAGAATAGTGGAGCAATCTAACAACTTCTCGCATGAGTTTTCCTTGTGCGAGAGAAATCTAGGAAGGGAGGTGGAGAATATGGCAAAGAACATCAATAAGGATATGCTGGTGCACTCGATTGTCGAGAAGACAGATCTCTCGAAGCGGGATGTAATGGCAGTTATCGATGCGCTCGTAGATGTAGTGACGGCGGAACTCCGATCAGGGAACAAGGTGACGGTGACGGGCTTTGGTACGTTCCGCGTTTCAAAGCGTGCGGCGCGCCAGGGTATCAATCCGCAGACCAAGGAAAAGATAAATATTCCCGCAATGACTGTTCCGAAGTTTACGGCCGGGAAGACTCTCAAGGATTCGGTGAAGTAATTGCGAAATACAAAAAGATAGGGACAAAATCCCCCTCCCGGGGGATTTTGTTTATCAAAAGATCTCGCATCTGGTACTGGAGTCGCGATTCTCTGGCGAGACACTTGCGCATTGTGCGGTGTTGGAAGACGCTGCCTTGGATGGACGACCGGGTTCTTCCGTGCTACAAAGGGTCTGTTGGTTTCTTGAAGATTTCGGAGAATAGTATAGCGGTAGTACGCATGCTTTGGGAGCATGTAGTCCGGGTTCGACTCCCGGTTCTCCGACAATGATTCCCGGTGAACCCGATCTCTCTTTGCAAAATTTTCTTATGGAGACATTTCGCGCGAAAGTTATCAGGATATCGAATGTCGCTGAGAAAACCATCTCAATAGAGTTGGAGAAACCGATTGGATTTTCCTTTGTCGCCGGTCAGTATTCTTTGCTCTCGGTTTTGAATCTTGTTGAGCAAGATTCAAAAGGGCCGCATCGATGCATGTCGATCGCTTCCGCTCCGTCAGACGACCACCTTCTTTTTGCAATGCGCCTCTCCGAAAGCGGCTACAAGAAATCCGTTGCAAGGCTTTCTCCGGGCGACGAGATGATAGTCGGGAAGCCCATCGGACAATTTACGCTTGTTTCGAATGACGCGAGCCCAATTGTTTTCCTGGTGGGCGGTATCGGCATCACGCCGGCCCGAAGTATCCTTCGAGAGGCGAATTTCTCGAAGGATGGTCGCGATTTCTCTCTCTTTTATTCGAATTATCGTCCGGAAGATACTGCATTTTTCGAGGAATTCTCGATTGGATTTCCGGATATTTCTTTCAAGAATGTTCTCTCCATGACTGACATGGAGAAGTCTTCGCGGCCGTGGTCGGGAGAACGAGGGTTTATCACGGGTGAAATGATTCAAAAATACGTCGGAGACGTTTCCGCTGCGATGTATTATCTTGTTGGCACGCTTCCCTTTACGCGCGCCATGGAGGGCATTCTTGCTGATTTTCGCATAGGAAAAGACCGCATAAAGCAGGACCCATTTATCGGCTTGTAGGGAGTTCTTTCAATGCGGGAACTCTCCGGGTATCTCTCAAAGACGGTTCTCTTGGTTTTTCCTGGGGTGGCATTTTTAGCTTCTTCCGAGGGAAAGGCCTTTACAGGTTTGCTTTCCACGGTATACTGGACCCCATGCGAGAGTAGCACAGTGGTAGTGCATCAGCCTTCCAAGCTGACAACGCGGGTTCGATTCCCGTCTCTCGCTCAGCAAAGGAAAAACTCCCCGAGACAGGGGAGTTTTTTATTTTCTTCTATTTTAGAAGAGTGTTATCTGTTTGGATGATTATTATTGATAGAAATATTTTTACGTGTTATAAGAAAGTTTCTTAGCCTTCGGCGTTTCGAGTAAATCCCATGCTTGTCTCGCGGCGAGGCATGCAGGGGCGTTCATTCAACGAGGAGGGAAAAAATGAAGGCGATCACGTTCTTTCAAAAAATCAGCGAGATTTTCGGGGTTCCCTCGATTGAGTCTTGGGGAGGCAATGTTGACCTTAATACTAAAAGGGCTTGCCTCGTTTGGTTTTATGTGAAAAGGAGGGAGGCGAGGGTTAACATTTGCATTCATTGGTTTGACGAGATGGATCGTATTTCAGCGACATCGATTTTTAATGGCGTTGTTCCGGTGCCTTGGAAAGAGCTGAGGCGATTGTTGATCCTGAAAGAAAATGGTTTAGGAGCTGATCTTTTCCGGTTTCGATCGATTAGCGGTTGTGTTTGTGACTTCGGTTAGCCTACTCCAATAGCAGTAAAGTGGACCTTGTGCGGTTTCTCGTGCAAGGTCCTGGTTTTTTTAATACACTCTTTCACGAAGGGGGAGATTTCTTTGTGATACAATGAGGACATATTCTCCGATCGGACTTGACTGGACTTGGAGAGGCTTATGTCGAAAGCAAAAAAGAAACTTTCTTTTCCGTCATTCCCGACTTTTATTCGATCGTCGGATCGCGATCCGCTCCTATTTTCAATTTTCTTTTCTATTGCGATCGTAGTGGCGGGCGTGCTCGCTGTCTTTGGCGTTCGGATTGCAAGGGAGGCGAGCGAGCTTTCCCGGGCTGACGATTCATTCGGATTGAAGGCGCGGTCGATGGTGTCTCAGTATCCGATTGCCCGAATGATGCCGGATATCTTATCGCAGGATCGGCGTGTTGCCACGTATCTTATCGCCATTGCGAAGAAAGAGAGTAATTGGGGCAGGCGTGCTCCTCTAAACCACGGAGAATCCTGTTTTAACTATTGGGGTTATCGCGGCTCGGAGAGTCCGACCGATTCAGGATATAGCTGTTTTTCCTCTCGCGCTGAAGCGGTGCGGATTGTTGGCCGTCGTGTCCGGGAGCTTCTCGATCAGGGAATCGATGTGCCGAGAGAATTCATTGTGTGGAAGAGGGGGTTTCTCGATCGGCCACTCGATCCGTCCGAGGAAAAGTGGATTTCTGATGTGTCCTACTATGTAAAAAATCTTGAAGAATGGCCAGGAGGGCGAGTTGGTGGGGTGGATTGAGTTGGATTCCCGTTTGAATTTTTTCTTGGTGGAGTTGTCTTGCAGCTCCTTTTTGTTCTCATTGGATCTTGTTTTTTGGCTCTCGTATCTGATAGAGTGGGGGCATGAGTTTGCAATTACCATCGAAAAATTCCAATGCGCCTATCGATTTCCGCAGCAACGGAAATATTTCCCGTGCAACGAGTGTTTCGCGCGACCGCATTTGGAATGCCACGAAGTTCTCCCGCGTGGGGACATGGCAGGGCGCGCTCATTCTCGCCTTTTTCGCCGGCGCCGTCGCAGCGTCGGCCTGGCTGGTTTCGTTTAATCTGGAATCAGAATCGATGGCTCGCGTTGACCGACCGGTGGAGTTGCTTGAGGCGATGCGTCTCCGAGGCTGCATTGCAGACGGACTCTTATCTGGTTACGGAGGCGATACTGAAACCTCTGTGGAACTCGTTGATCGATCGGAATGCGTTTATCTGCATCGGGCTCTCGAATCGTGGCTGAACCCTCCGGATTTCGAATTGGCTCGTCGGATTCGCGCGACGCTTTCCAAGCCGGATCTGATCTTTGGCATGTTTATTTCAGAGGCGCTCAATACGAGTGCACAGTATTATAGCTCTGAAGAGGATCGCGTGCTTGATTTTTCAAAAATGTGTCTTCCTGGAAGCGAGGGGTTTTGGGGGGCGAACACTTGTAAGGCGTCTTTCGAAAATGAAGAATACCGCGCATATGTGGCGGATATTACGAGAAAGGCGATGGACATGGGCGTGCAAAGTTTTCTTTTTGGACAAATTTCTTTTCAGGATCCGAGTAGGAAACAGGCAGAGGGGATCTTGCGGGATATGCGATCGTATGCCTCCAAAAAAAGGATGAAGATAGCGATTGGCGCGCAGACAAATACGATATCCGATCGCAAGTATCTGGATCGATTCGACTATATCGAAGGAGGCGTCGGCATTGATGCGAATGGAAATGTCGAGGAAAAGCCGTGCGCGTCGCGATATGAGAAAGCTGGCTGGTGCTGGGCGCTTCTCTGGAATAAGAAATATTCGTCGTCTGCCGATATGGTCTTGCTTCATCTTGATTGGAGTGGGATTGCGGGAGACGACATGTCGGTGTTTGCTGCCATGAGTCGGGAGGAGCGCGCTGAGACTCTGCGGAAACTTCACGATAAATTCAATGTCCCTGGCGGGAAAACAGGATTCCTTTTTCCGTTTCTCGCGACGCTCTACGACGACGCTGGCGGATGCTATGGCGCGAACAGGAATTTCTACTCTCCCGACAATCGATATTCTTGCAAAGACGAAGATGCTATCAATGAACTCCTGAGAGCCACCCCTCTTTCCGGGGCAGTCGCGTCTTCCGATGATTCATCTGCGAGCAAGAAAGCAGGTTCTATTTCTGAGGAGGGGAAGCGGGAAGAGCGAGATGATGCCGAGTTTGAGAAACAAGATGTTCCGGATACTATGGTAGCCGGGATGTCTTACACGGTGTCTGTTACGCTGAAGAATTCCGGGACGACCGTGTGGACAGACGAAGGAAAGTATAGACTCGGGTCGCAACGTCCGCAGGATAATTCGATTTGGGGCGGAAGAGTCTTTCTTTTTCCCGGGAAACGAGTTCTTCCGAAAAAGAAAATCACTTTTAGTTTTACGGTGAAGGCTCCGGAGAAGCCGGGCTCTTATGATTTCCAGTGGCGCATGTTGCGCGAGGGACAATCGTGGTTTGGGGAATCGACGAAGAACAAAGTTGTGACAGTTGTGTCGGGACAAGAAACGACTGATCGACGGCAATAGCACAAGACTGTGACATTCTTCTGCAAAAAATCTCCCTTTCCGGGAGATTTTTTGCAGAAGAAGACGGCGGTCTCTTTTCTTAGATGAGACCAACTTGTCCGAAAAAAGTGAGGACGACGAGGGGCGTGAGCGCGAGGAGAAAGGCGAAATCCATCTCCGCATGCTCCATAGGACGCTCCACTTGCTCCTGCTGACAATTGCATCCCCCTTCGTGATTGCAGGTTTTTCCTGCATCCCCGAGCGTAACCTCCTGATCCATAACGCGTGCCTTACTTATTAAAGAAGGAAAATAAAAACGGGCGCGGTCCTCGCGAGAGGACTTCACCCGTTCCTACTCTCCAACAACCCTAGTATACATCAGAATCTATGTCGCGTCAATATTCCAATTCTCGAGAAACATCCGTATACTGAAAATCTAATGCTCGGAATCCAGATATGGCTGTTTTTCCGCGGAATTTTCCCGCCCTATTCCTTCGTTTTCTCAGCGAATTGTTGTATGGACTCTTCTTGCTTGGCGCGGGAACTTCCATTGGGTTTCTGATGATATTTGTTTCGGAGCCAATCAGCGTATCCCAATTGCTTTCAAGTCGGCTCTCGGAAACGACAACGCTCTACGATAAGACGGGCTCAGTGCCTCTCTACGAGGTGCATGGTGAAGAGGATCGTGTTGTTGTGTGGCATAACGATATTCCCGACGTCATGCGTCATGCCATGGTTGCTGCTGAGGATCGATCGTTCTATCGTCACTACGGAGTAGACCCTCTCTCAATTTTGCGGGCTGTGAGGGTGAATTTCGAAGCTGGTCGAGCCGAACAAGGGGCTTCGACCATTACGCAGCAGCTTGCTCGAGCCAGGTTTCTTTCGAGGGAGAAGACGTTGTCTCGGAAGGTGCGAGAAGCGGTTCTCGCGATAAAGATTGAAAGGGAATTTTCCAAGGATGACATATTGGATCTTTATCTCAATACGGTTCCTTTTGGTTCAAATGCATATGGTGTCGAGCGAGCGTCGGAATCTTTCTTTGGAAAGCCGGCAAGAGATTTATCGATCGATGAAGCGGCGTTTCTTGCTGCGCTTCCCCGGGCGACGACACACTACTCGCCGTATGGAAATCACCGGAGTGAGTTGCGTTCGCGCGAGCGCGTAATCATCGATAGAATGGAAGAGGACGGATGGATTACTCCTTACGAAGCTGAACGAGCTCGATCCGAGAATACGTTTCTTAAGTTGAAGCCGCCGTCTTCTCCGATTCGGGCTCCGCATTTTGTATTTGCGGTTCTTGATGAACTGGAGCAACAGTACGGGAGGGAGTTTTTGGAGACGGGCGGATTTTCCGTTCGGACGACCATTGATCTCGATATGCAAGAGCGAGCGGAAAGAGCCGTTTCTGCTGGAGCGGATCGAAATATTCGTTATGGAGCAAATAATGCGGCTCTCGTCGCAGTTGAAGTTGGGACAGGAGATGTGGTGGCGATGGTGGGGAGTCGGGATTATTTTGATGAGACCATAGATGGCCAGGTCAATGTGACGATGCGGCCGCGACAACCGGGATCGGCATTCAAGCCGTTTGCTTACGCGCGAGCTTTTGAAGAAGGGTATCAGCCGGAGACGCTTGTCTATGATGTTCCTGTTAATTTCGGTCCGGACGGAGGTGGCGGCGATTATATTCCGAAAGACTATGATGGGAAATACCGCGGCGAACTTCCTATGAAAGAAGCGCTTCCTCAATCGCTGAATATTCCAGCGGTTGAGACGCTCGCGGTTGCCGGAGTGTCTGATGTTATCGGACTTGCCAAGCGTCTCGGTATATCGACGTTGGGAGAGGATCGAGCGTATGGCCTTGCGATTGTTCTCGGAGGGGCGGAGGTTTTGCCGGTTGATATGGCAAGCGCGTTTTCTGTGTTTGCTTCGGAGGGCGTGCGGCGGGAACGACGCATTATTCTCTCGATTACGAGCGCGGACGGATCGATACGGGAGACATTTCCCGTTCGGGAATCCCGAGTTCTCGGCACGGAAACTGCTCGTCGGATAAATACTGTTCTTTCCGACAATGCTCTTCGGGCGCCTATATTCGGCGCGAAAAGCCCGCTTGCTTTTCCAAAGGGGCAGGTAGCAGCGAAGACAGGGACGACGCAGAATTTTCGCGATGCATGGACGGTCGGGTATACGGCGTCGCTCTCAGTTGCCGTGTGGACTGGGAACAATGATAATACTCCCATGCATTTTGGATCCGATGGCGTATTCGTGGCGGCTCCGATCTGGCGTGATTTTATGGAACAATCTTTTGCGAGGTATCCCGTATCATCATTTGCGCCGTACAAACCGGTCCCGACAGATATTCGCGCTTTAGCTTCCCGCTTCGGGAAATTTCTGGAAGCGGATCGAGACGGTGAAGCGGGTAGCAAGAAGGATCACGAAAAGTCGAAAAGGAAGAAGAAAAAGAAATAAGTCGGAAGAGCCGATTCTTTTATCGTTCGGACGATTCTGATATTATGATCGCAGTTCAGTGGAGTTAGGTTTGGTTTCTTGCAAGGATCTTTGTTCACAAATAACAAAATCTCTTTCTTGTCATTATGGATGCAGTTTCAATCATTCTCATTGTCCTTGGACTTTTCCTGTTTGAGACGATTTCGAGCATAGACAACGCCATTATCAATGCGCAAGTTCTCGGAACAATGGGAGAAAAAGCGAAGCGCTGGTTTCTCACGTGGGGATTGTTTTTTGCGGTCTTTGTGGTGCGAGGACTTTTGCCGTGGCTTATTGTCTGGCTTTCTGTGCCAGGACTTGGCCCGATGGAAGCGTTCGCCTCGACGCTTTCCGGCGACCCGTCAG
The DNA here is from genome assembly GCA_964515255.1 of uncultured Bdellovibrionales bacterium. GTDB lineage: Bacteria > Patescibacteriota > Minisyncoccia > Moranbacterales > UBA1568. Next base: position 10,533 of record CAZETL010000020.1, read on the forward strand.
TGGTTCACGCTGTCGAAAAATCGGCGCCGATCCTTCTCATGGGCGGGGGGGTATTTCTTATTTTTTTGTTCTTTCATTGGCTCTTCATGGAGGAGAAAAACTACGGACTTATTGGGGAGCGTTTTTTTCACTCGAAAGGGGTGTGGTTTTACGCGGTGGTATCGGCTATTCTTGCGGCGGTTGTCTGGTTTTCGATCGGGGAGAATCCGATGGCGGCTTTCGGTGCCGTTGTCGGGTCGACGGCTTTTTTCATCACGCACGGATTCAAGCAGCAAGCGGAGGAAGGCGAGCGAAAAATGCTTGATTCAAAACAACCCCTTTCGGATATCAGCAAGCTCCTCTATCTCGAGGCAATCGATACGACTTTCTCGATTGATGGCGTTCTCGGCGCTTTCGCTTTTACTTTTTCGGTGCCGCTTATATTGATCGGGAATAGTCTTGGAGCGCTTGCGGTTCGGCAGTTCACTATCGGCAACATTGAACGAATTAAGAAATACGCTTATCTTAAGAATGGCGCGATGTATTCAGTACTTTCTCTTGGAACCATTATGTTGCTCGAGGCATTCGGCATGCATGTTCCGCCATTTGTCGCGCCGCTCATTACCTTTGTTGTTATCGGGTACTTTTTCTGGAAGTCTCGTTGCGCATTGAGGTTAGATGGTTCCAGATCAGCAGCGTAATCGTCGTATGAGAAGGAGGCAGGGGCTGGATTTGGAGAACGGCACTGAATATTTTGAGGTTAAAAAAACTACCGGAAAGATCCGGTAGTTTTCTTAGTCATATTCCGACTCTCAGTGTCTGAGAGAAGCCATGTAGGATTCAACGAGTCTTTTTGTGGCGTTCTTTTCAGCTTTATCGAGGTCTCCTGCTGTTGCAATGTCTTTCACTGCGAGTTCAACGCTGCCTGGGTTTTCTTTGGCCCATGTCTTGAAATCCTCTATTTTCCCAGTGAGACCGTTTTGTTCCAAAACAGCTTGTACTCCTTCCAGAAAATCTTCTCTTTGAAGGAGGTTTTCTCCGGTGAAAATTACCCGACGGCGCTCTTGATCGAACCCTTGGTTGAGTCCGGCACCGGACTCAAATTCTCCCTTGAACATACGGATATTTTATGAATAAATTCTTACGGTTGCGTTGGTTCAGAGCAAGTATAGCAGAAGTGTCTCTTTATTTCCATAAGTTACCGGACTTGTCGTCTCGCTCTTTTTGGATCCTTGAAATGAACTCTGGGAGAGTGGACGAATCAAGCTTTCCTCGGTCCCTCGATTCAATGGAAACTGATTTCTCGTTTACTTCTTTCTCGCCAAGGACGAGAATATAGGGGACTTTTTGCATTTTTGATTCTCGAATCCGCTTTCCGAGGCTTTCGTTTGCGTGTATTTCGACTCGAAATCCTTCCTTTTTTAATGCCTCTTTCGTTTGGACTGCATATTCCTGATGGGTTTCTCCGATTGGCAGAACGGCGATTTGGACGGGAGCGATCCAAAGCGGGAATGCGCCGGCATAGTGTTCGATCAATATTCCCATGAAACGCTCCAATGACCCGGATATGGCGCGGTGAATAACTACGGGACGCTCCTCCTCACCTGACTCATTGATGAAAGAGAGGTCGAATCGTTCTGGGAGATTGAAATCGCATTGAATAGTGGCGAGTTGCCATTCGCGCCCAATAGAATCCTTGAACATGAAGTCAAGCTTCGGTCCGTAAAAGGTTGCTTCTCCCTCGATGCGACGGTAGGGGAGCTTGTTTTTGATGGCTGCGGATTCGAGGGCGTTTTCCGCGGCGGTCCAGACGGCATTGTCGCCGAGGTACTTCGAGTGATCCTTGTCTCGCACGGAGAGGCTGACCCAATACTCTTTCGTCATGTTGAAAGTCGTGTAGAATTCTGCAACGACACTGATGATGGCTCCCACCTCTTCCTGGAGCTGCGAGACTCGGCAGAAGAGATGTCCATCGTCTTGGGTGATGGAGCGGACGCGGGTGAGACCTCCGAGTTGTCCTGATTTCTCATCGCGATAGACAGTGGCCGGTTCGAAATAACGGACGGGCATATCTCGATAACTCCAAGAGTTGTTCGCAAAAATCTGCATATGATGCGGACAGTTCATTGGCTTCAAGAAGAATTTTTCCTCTTTTCCAGAAACGCGGAATAGTTCGTCGCCGAATTTGCTTGCGTGTCCGGAGGTGCGGTAAAGAGCCTCTTTTGCTATATGCGGCGTCCATACTCGATCGTAGCCTTTTTCTTTTTGGAGATCCCAGAGATAATCCTCGATTGCTTTTCGGATGACCATGCCTTTTGGGGCAATGAGCGGCAATCCTGCGCCAACAAGCTCGGAGTTAATGAAAAGTTTGAGCTCCTTCCCAAGTTTCTTGTGGTCGCGTTTCCTTGCTTCTTCCTGCTGATGTTGATATTTTTCGAGATCCCCCTTTGTTTCAAATGCGATGCCGGTGATGCGGGTGAGTTGCGGGCGTGATTCGTCGCCTTTCCAGTATGCGCCGGAGATTCGGATGAGCGCGAAGGCTTCCGGATCAATCTCGCGCGTGTTCTCGACATGTCCTCCTTTACAGAGATCGAGGAAATCGCCGGTTTGGTAGGTTGTAAGGATCTCTCCATTTGTCGCGAAATCTCGCGCGAGCTCGAGCTTATACGGCTGGTTTTTGAAGATTTTCTCGGCTTCTTCGAGAGAGATTTCTCTTCGATCGAAACTCAGGTTTTCTTTGACGGCATTTTGCATGAGCTTCTCGATTTTCTTGAAGTCGCGATCGCTGATCTCAACTTCTGGAGAGAGTTCGAAATCGTAGAAAAATCCGGTATCGGTTACGGGACCAGTTCCGAGTTTTGCCTCTGGATCGAGTTTGAGGATGGCTTTTGCAAGGAGATGTGCAAGCGAGTGGCGAATATGTGCGAGAGGGGAGTCTTCCATAGTTCCTGAAGTAAGCAATTATATCTCTCCATACTGGCATAGAATTCCCCGAAAAAAAAGCCCCCTTGTCGGGGGTTTTCTTCTCGATGCACTGGAGAGGCTTTCGGCATTACTTTTGTTCGATCTCCTCCATTTCCAGAATAATGTCTTTGGCAATGTCGTAATGGTTCGAGAACTCTCCTTTCGAAGTCTTGATCCGCACCGTAGCGGGAAGCGTTCCGATACCGGATTGCTTTTGGATCAGAAGCCGGTAACTGTCTTCTTTGATGGCGTCGGGGAGATCGTAGGATATTCCCGTCGGGAGGGTTTGTTTCATGACTACATCTACTTTGTAGCCGAATACCGTCTTATTTAAAGGGTCACTTGTTTCGGTACCGACTCCGCCGGTTTTGACTCGGCTATTCTCTACATAGGTCGAATTTTTCGGGGCGTATATTCTGGTATAGGTATGGTAATCGCTCGTCCGCCAATCGCCGCCGGGGGCGGTATGGTCGTAGGTATAAGTGACGGTCGCGCGGGGTCGCGCGCCAGCAGTGAAATCAACGAAATATTCGAGAGAACGTTTGACGAAAAAATCGCTCTTCAGGGCACCCATATTTGCGTCGACAACCATGAGGAAGTCGCCGCTCCAGTCAGTGGTAACTGACCCGTCCCAATGAACGCTCCTTGCAATTGATTGGAGCGTCTCGTCGTGGAAGAAGAGTTGGACGTTTTTGTTGCGGAGCTCTTCCTGCGCGAGGGCGGCTACTTTCGGAACATTTTCGATAGTCGCAATTCGATCGAGGATTTCCGCGGCGAGTTTTTTCATGATATTTTTCCGGCCTTCTTTCGCTTCCGCCGAAACATTCTCTCCGAGGTAAGATTTCTCAACTGCTTCTTCGAGCCTGAGGGCGCCTCCCTCGGAAGAGTAAGTGCCGGAGTAGCCGGGAATCGAAATGGGTCCCGTGATAGCGAGAATGTGGTCGAGAACATCAGCGTTAACGGCAATTACGGCATCGAATTTCTCTCGTCCTCCGCCGAGTCGGTAGAAGTATTCCGCCTTCTGTGCATTCGTAGGGAAGTCGGGGGAGAAATTTGAGTCTCGGAGCATCCACCGCTTCAATTGCATATAGCGAGTCAGTGGCCACGGAGGAGTAACTTTGACGTTCGCGTTCTTGATACGCTGGTCGAGGAGATTTGCGTCCTCGACGAAGTGATAAACGACTTCGCCGTTTTTTACTTTTACGACAGCGTATTGTCCGAGAAACCCTCCTCCTGGGCGGAGTTCAAAATTGTTTTGCAGGAGGATGAATGCTGTGCGAACGCGATCGTCCTTCTTTGTAAATTCTTGAGCAAGTGTGCTTGCCGCCTCAATTTCTTTTCTCGTGTCCGGCTCTACCGGGAGAAGTCCGGATGTCTTCTGAATGACGGAGAGTGCTCCACGGACAAATTCAGTTTTGTGTGATTTCCCGTAGAAAAACACTACTCCTCCGATCAGAATGATGAACGCAAGCGCAGCGAGGACAAAAAACCGCTTTTTGCGCGGCAGTGGCATGGATGAAAGAGAGCGAGTATTCATAGTGATCGACAATGGGCGAGAACTTCGCCATTGTAGCACGTCGAGCTTGTTTTTCGGAATCGGATTTGTTAGGATGGGCGCGCAAGCGGGATTAGTACAATGGTAGTACATTAGCTTCCCAAGCTAAGGACGCGAGTTCG
>CAZETL010000021.1:0-15086 GCA_964515255.1 uncultured Bdellovibrionales bacterium
GAACATCCCCCGCTAGTGTTACAGTCGATATAATTGCCAGTCTCAACTCCGATGACACGTCCCGAGGCAGCGCCGATAGACCCAAGATATACGCTAGCGTATCCCCCAGAAACAATACATTTTGCCCCGGATAACCTATTTCCCCTCCCTCCAAGGAAACTCATGACTTTTGTAGAATCAGAACCAGAAAAGCTAACGTCGCTCCCCCTTGCCACAACCACTTCTTGTCCCGGCTGGCTACACCCCGCCGCCACCGCGACGCTCACTGCGCGAGCCGAGTCACGGTAGCTTCCCACCGATTTCACCGAAGTAACACTGGAGAGCGTATCAGTACAAGAAAGCGGAGCCGTTGACGCGTCTCCGTAGAAAGAAACTCTGTATGCCCCGTTCAAGAGAGAACTTTCAACAAGTCCGTTTGAACAAGAGAGTCCCATTCTTGTTGCGAGGTCCCCAATGTTTCCGGAGTTATCTTTTTTAATGCTTGCAACAATCGCCTGGGATCCGGAATCGGCGATTTGGAATGCGTTGACGGAGTTATCGTTTGATGAAAGAGACTTGAGGTCGACAATGGACGACGACATCATGCCGATAGAAACAATAAGGAGAATGCTGAGCAGGATGAGAGAGTATGCGAGAACGGATCCTCTTGCTATTTTTTTCATAGAGTTTTTTTGTTTTTTTACGTTTTCAAAAACTACCGGGAGTATATCACGGATTTAGCTTGGAGGATATTTTCTTTACCTCTTCAAATCGATTCTCTATCTCCCGTAACCTGTTCCGGCTCATTTCAAGAAGAATGGCGGCTTCTTCAATTTTTTTTAAGCCATCCTCCAATTTCGGCTCATCCTGCCGATCAAACCACGCCACGATATGCTCGAGTTTTTTGAGAACATCGTCGATATCGATTGGTTGCTGCTTGTTTGTCTTATTCATAATTCTCAATCTTTGGTCATTAGTTGCTTTCTCCATATCTCCGCTCATCTCTTGCCTGATTTCCGAATTGAAACGACGCGAGCTATGAGTTCGCCATCAGACAAAATTGCATTGAATTCTTCCCCCTCCGAAAGAAGTCCCGCGCTCCCGACAACATGATTCCCCTTTTGGAGGACAGCATAGCCTCTGGCAAGCAGAACTTTCGGATCACGAGATCGAACAATTGACTCCAGAAAGGCGATTCTGTCGCGCGTTCCGGAAATAAACATTGGAATTTTCGATGACACTCGCAGAAATCGCTCCTCGAGGAGATTCGCTCGAAGCATCCATCCAGAGAAAAATTCCGCCACCGATTCAAATGCCTGTTGCGCTCGACCAAACGGAGCAAGACACGCTTCTCTTGAATCACGCAACTGACTCGAAGCAAGCCTCACCCTTTCAACCGAAGCATTAAGAAGCTTCTGGAACTCATCGAGAAGTGTGCGCTCCGACTGATCCCGTCGGTGATTTGCGCGCTCCCATGAATTCCCCAGCAACATCGCGACCGCCGTCGGCGTCGATACCATGCAGTCGGCCGCAAGCGTCGCAAGCGGCACATCTTTTTCATGTCCGATACCAGCAATAACCGGAAGCTCGGACCCGGCCACCGCCCGAACAACACGCTCGTCATTGTACGCTTCGAGACTTTCGAGACTCCCGCCGCCGCGAATCAAGACAAGCGCATCCCACCGATCTCGATGCGTATTGAAAAATCGTATGCCTTCAAGCAATTCAGCAACCGATCGGCTCCCCTCCACATGAACGTCAAAAAGGGATATTGAGAATCCGAATCGGCCGAGATTCGCCGTGAAGTCTCCGATCGCAGCGCCTTCGCGAGAAGTAAGAAGGGCGATTCTTCGAGGGAAAGTCGGCATTGGCCGTTTTCTTGATTCATCGAACACGCCCTCCTCAGTCAACCGACGCTTCAATGCATCATAAGCTTTCTTGAGAGCGCCCTCTCCGGCAGGCCGTAAATTCGAAACTCGGAACGAAAACTTACCGCGAGGCTTCCAAATATGCGGCGACCCCTCAACTACAACCTCCATCCCCTCGGAAATTGACACTGACGCACGCAAGGAATCACTCCGAAAAAGAATACAGCTCATTACTCCGCTTCCCTCCGAATCCTTGAGGGAAAAATATTGGATGCCCCGCCGCTCTTCGAGGCCGAATACTTCACCTCGAACTGAAACAAAAACCCCGAGGAAACTTTCGTTCACGAGATCAAGAAATGCACCGACCGACAAATATTCTTCGTTGTCGCCATGAGCATCTTCGGAATCTCTTGGATACATCTCGGTTCCCATAGGGAAGCATTCAAATACGCATTCTAACCAAGGGAAGTTCCCTAAGCCCCACGAGAACTTCGCTACCTTAAAAGCCAAGGATACTCACGCTTCCTCTTCTGCGTTATTTGAGGTTACTCAAGGCGGCCGGATAAAACATCAGAAGATACCCGAGAAAGATCATGAGAATGCCTCCCAGAAGCGCAGACCATTTGGAATATTTTTCGGTTAGGTGAAGACGATCGAAACTCCAGATAGCGAGACCAAACACAAGGAGGTCATCAATCATGTAAAAGATGATATATATGAACATGAGACCCTGCGTCCCAAGAAATCCTAGATGGTTAAGCTCGATGATCTTTGTAAAAGCCTGGGGGATCCCGATCGAACAGGCGAACTCTATAACATTTACCGAAAAGGCAAGTCCGATAACGCTCAAAGCGACGAGGAGCGTAAACTCTCCCGTTACGAAGGATTTCACCTGACTGATAATTTTTGACCGACGTTCGGCGTCAACAATTCGACACGCCATTTCCGTCCCAAGCGACGTGTACCACTCGTAGAGGAAGAAAAGTCCGCCCAGAATCGCCACAACACCAACAGTTGGCGTCACGATACGATCCATGCCAACGAAGTTCCACGCAGTCATCCAAACATTTAGAATCAAGTAATACATGACCGCCTCCGCCAAGACGAAAAGTCCCGCCACTTGGACCATCCGCCTGCGCGACTTCGCATGCGCCAGCATCACGAGAAATGTTACAAGAACCCACATGGCGCACGGATTGAACCCGTCTATAAATCCAAGAACAACCGCAAGCGTCGGCAGTGAATATGCCGATACATCAACGACCTTCCCGACAATCGGAAGGCGGAATTCCGTCGGAGCAGCATCAGGAAGCGGACAAGCCGAACCATCCCCGCAGGAAGCTCCAGAAACGCTTTCCGAAATTCCGGAAGTCGAACCTTTCATTGCAAGGTATTCTTTGAAAGTCACTTGCGGTTTCCCCTTACTCGCTTCGATAAGACTCATGAGTCGTTTCCCGGTCGTATCCGCCTGATCAAACCCCTGCACAATCACTCCCCCAGCAATAGTAATTGGCGTTGCCTTCGGCAAACCAGCTCGCTCCGTCACCTGTTGGAAGAGATCTTTTCCCTCCCCGTTTACGTCATAAAATCGAATGGAGAGATCACCTCGCGTTTTTGAAATCGACTCAAGAAAAGATCTCTCGCTCATGCAGTGAGTGCAATCAGATCGCTCGAGAATTTCAACAACAAGCATCCCTCCATCTGCCGCCCTGGCGTTGCTCACAGAAAAAATAGCAATTCCCAGACCAAAGACAAGTGCAAAAAAAATCCCGAAAAACTGAAGAGGAAACTTCTTCATAGCTGCTTTAAAAAAGTTCTGTCTCGGAATTATAGTGAAAAAGAAATCAAATAACAATAAAGCGCACGTCTCAAGAAACAAAAAGATGGTATAATGTTCGCATGTCCGAACCAATCATCACAGTATCTCATCTCCAAGTCATCTACAATCAAGGCAAGTCGAATGAAGTCCGCGCGCTCGAGGAAACCAATCTCGACATCTACCCAGAGGAATACGTCATCATTTACGGACCGTCGGGTTGCGGGAAATCGACGCTTCTGTATTCGATTTCCGGACTTCAGCGACCAACATACGGGGATGTCGTCATCAAGAAAAAACCCCTTTCCAAGATGACCCGAAAAGAAGAGGTGGAGTTTCACCAGACATGGATCGGCATGATCTTCCAGGCGTTTTACCTCATCCCTTCCCTCAGCATTATCGATAACGTCTGTCTCCCGAAGACGTTCCGCGGTGAGTCTGCTCATTCTAGACATAAAGATGGGATACAGCTCCTCCGCCGTTTCGGCATCGCAGAACAAATGGATAAATTTCCAAGCGAAATCTCCGGCGGACAAAAACAGAGAGTTGCGATAGCGCGATCGCTTGTCAACAATCCGGAGATTATCCTCGCTGACGAGCCCGTCGGAAACCTCGACAGTCAGTCGGCGCAAAACGTGCTCGATATCTTGAAAGAGCTCAACGAAGTTGACCGAAAAACCGTCATCATGGTAACGCACAATGCAGAGCACCTTCCTTATGCGGATCGCATTATCTACATGAAGGATGGCCGCATCGAGCGAGAGGTTGTCCAGAAGGACAAGAGGAAAATCGATCTCGTGAAGAAAACGGACGCCGAGCAAGGGTCATCCCCTGAGGATAATCTCTCTCCGGAACTCAAGATGCTCATGGCATCATTCCGCTCACTCTCTTCTCAGCAGATGAACGTACTTCTCATTCCGTTCAAAGCAAAGCAGCTCCTTGCCCATGTACTCTCAAGCCTTACCGAAGAGCAACTTTCAATGGCAGAAAACTTTCTGAAAGAATACCTCTTTAACAATATCGATCTCAAGAGATTCTCCGAAAAACTTGACCTGGATCTCGACAAAGGCGGGGGCGGATGGAACAGGAAACAGGCAAAAAATTTCACCAGCCGCATCGAAGCGCTCGTGAAACAGTCAAAATCCATCGTGGCCAATCCAAACCAGGGACATTTTGATCTTTCCGACTACTTGATACAACAATTCGAAATGAAGCTGTCCGGGACATCCCTAGACCGATTCCGCGCCACCCTCAAGCTCCGCATCGAGAACCGCATCAACCGAACGGAACTCTTGAAGCGACTCGACGCGCCGTCCGCACTCGGCGGAGTCGGCCTCTATAGGAATACTGCGGAGCGCGTTATGCGCGAAGTAGAAATCATCATGCTGCTCAAATACTCCTAAGCCAACTTCCCAACTACAACCCCTGCCGAAAGAACCTATGCGACTTCTCGACATTCTCAAGCTTTCGCTCCGTATGTTTCGCGCCCGCACTATGCGGACACTCTTAACGATTCTCGGCATGTCCATCGGAATAGCTGCGATCCTCTTTCTTGTATCCCTCGGTTATGGCCTCCAACAGACGCTTCTCCAGCGCATCACGACTTCCGATGCGCTTGCAACGCTCGATATCGCAGAAGATCGTTCGAAAAATATCACTATAAATTCAGAATCCATCGAAAAAATCCAATCGCTTCCGGGCGTCACTTCTACAATACCGGCGCTTCGAGTTCGAGGTCAGGGAAAATTTGGGGCTGTCACGCTTGACCTCGACACACTTGGATCATCATCATCCTTTCTGCGTCTCGAGAACCTAAAAATCGTCGCCGGGCAACTACTTTCGAGCGAATCGCGAAGCCTCGTGGTCACATCGGGCATCGCAAAAACATTTGGAAAAACTCCGGGAGACATGATTGGACAGGAGTTTGAACTCACTCTTTTTCTTCCCATCGAAGGAAAAGAGGATCAAACCACCACAAAAGGTCCTGAAACGTTCCGTATTGTTGGCGTTATAGAGAGCGAAGAAAATATTGCCTACTTTGCCATCGACGACTTCCCCGGCGCAAATACCGGCCGATTTCAGGCTCTCAAGGTAAAGGCGGAAACAGCAAATCAAACCTCCGCATTGCGGAATAAGATACTAGATCTCGGTTTTTCTGTTTCCTCCATATCCGATACCATCAACCAAGCAAACAAGGTTTTTCGAGCTATCCAGATCATTCTCATGGTATTCGGCATGGTTGCACTTGCCGTGTCAGCGATCGGCATGTTCAACACCATGACCATCGCCCTCCTCGAACGTACGGAAGAAATCGGGATTATGAAATCCATTGGCGCATCAAGAGGAAGCATCTCCTCCATGTTTATCGTCGAAGCAACAATGATGGGATTTCTCGGCAGCCTTGTCGGCGTCTTTCTCGGATGGCTCGGCGGAAGAATATGCAACCTTCTCCTCAATTTTGTCGCAACTCGGTTTGGCGGAACAAGCGTCAATCTATTCTCCATTCCGCTCTGGTTCGTAGCGATCATTATCGCCTTCGGATCGACCGTCGGTCTTCTGACAGGCGTCTTTCCTGCGCGCCAGGCAAGCCGTATCGATCCCCTCGACGCACTCCGGTACAAATAACCGCTCCATGCCAGTATCAATCTCAGCATATGCAAAACGTACTCCTTCTCGACGTAAGAATAGATAAAGCTATCCGATTTCTTGCAGAGCATTTGCCACCATCAGACGAGACAAGCCGGAAACAATACTGCCGCACAATATTCGCGTTGGTACCTATCTCCGGAAACATGCGAAATCGCGCAAGTACTCAGATGAACTTGTTCTTGCTGGGTTTCTTCACGATGTTCTAGAGTGGTCCCGGGCAAATGAGCAAAATCTGCAGAAAGAGTTCGGGGATGGAATTACCAAACTTGTACGCGCTAATACGAAGGACGATTCAATAAAAGATCCCTTCTCAAAAACGTTGGAACTTATCAAGCGGTGCGCATCAACTGGAAGAGATGCTCTCACGGTAAAAGCAGCAGACATCTTGGACAGTTACGAATTTTATACCGACATGCAGAATTCCCGTGAGCTTGAATATTGCAAGAGAAATGCCGTAGAGATTCTCAATCAGAAGAAAAAACAAGGTTGGGATGATCCGATATTCCAAGAACTCTCCTCATGGAAAGAGAAAAGCGAAGGACAGCTACCAGAAATCCGGTAACGGCAAAGAAAGAGCCAATTGTCTACTGGAGTTCTTCAAGAATCACCCGTCGGTCATTCCACGGAATGCGTTTTTTTCCTATTGCCATAGTTTCCTCGGCTCCCTTTCCAGTAACGACAACCACATCGCCGGGATTCGCAAGTCGAAGTGCCTTTCCAATCGCCTTTCGCCGATCCATAATTACAAAAATCGTTTCGCGTGGGATCTTGTTCGAAATCCCGTGTTTGATCTCGCGGACAATTCGACTTGGATTCTCCGTATAGGGATCCTCATTCGTCAAAATGACAATATCAGCATACGACGAAACAATCTCCCCCATAATCGGGCGTTTTCCTCGATCGCGATCGCCGCACGCGCCAAAAACAGCGATGATTTTTGATTCCTTTGACGACTTCATCTTCGCAACAAGCCCATAGAGCGCCTCGAGCGCATGTGGCGTTACCGCATAATCGATGAGTATCGTGATACCTCGATTATTCGGCACCCGTTCCATGCGACCCGGGACTCCCGCTATTTTCCCAAGCGCTTGCGATGCTATCTGAAGAGGGATACCCACTGCAAGCGTGGCCGAAATAGCGGCGAGCGAATTCTCTATGTTAAAGAGCCCGGGAAGGGAGATGCGAAACAAGACATCGCCAACCGCAAACGAAGATCCTTCCAAATTCGACTCTACGCGCTCGGCGAGAATATCCGCCAATGGATCGACTCGGCTGTATGTCATCGTCTTCGTCCGGGCCACCCCGATGAATTCTTCCGAATCATCCATATCAAGATTCACGACACCGATTTTCGTCCGCTCGAAAAGGCGGCGTTTTGCACGACGATACTGCTTCATGGTTCCGTGATAGTCAAGATGTTCGCGCGTCACATTGGTGACAACCGCCACTTCAAACGAAATTCCGGCAATCCTACCCTGATCGAGAGCATGCGAAGACACCTCCAGCAAAGCGTATTCACATCCGTTTGAAACAGCACGACTCAGAAATCTCTGCAACTTCCATCCGGATAACGTCGTAAATTTCGAGGTATTCGCATATTCCTCATCGCCGATGCAAAAATTGATCGTCGAAGCAACTGCCACTTTCTTTCCCGCCTTCCGGAGAATTGCGCCAATGCATTGGACAGTTGTCGTCTTTCCATCCGTACCAGTTACGCCAATCACTCGAAGCTTTCCCGCCGGAAAACCGAAAAAAGCCGCCGCAAACCACGCAAGCGAGGCATGCGCGATATTTTTAATCCTCTGCGGCACGAAGCGCGTCAATTTCGAAAGCATCATGGCTCCAGTATAGAATGTCCATTAAAGGACGCAAAATGCTTCATGTGAACAGTCTCATAAATCGACAAAAAGTCATCCTTTCCCTCTCAAAGAGTTGACACAAAAAACAAATCTTGACAATTCAAAAAAGTATGATAGGGTGAAATCGAGGGATCACCGCAAGTTCTTTCCCACAAATAAGAGGAGGGGCAGTGCTATGCATTAACAATCAAAGAGGCAAAAAAACAGAGTCGCTGCGAACGGAGTCGCATGCACACCACAAACCACATCCCCGAGTTCAAAGAATGAACGAGGGGAATTTTTATTCCTAAGAACAGAGGGGTACTTCTTGCTTCTTATAAGAGAAGCATTCTTTGTCTTGGTCTATTTTTTCTCTTTTTGAGACTGCGCCCATTTCCACGCCAAGTCAAAAATAGCTCGGAATGACTTTGCTATTTCCTTATCCTCTATGACTATACCGACAAAACGATCCTTTAGGGAAGCAATGCGAAGCTTATCCTCGTACATAGCTATATCGCATGTGATAGGAAACTCCTCTGGAGAAAGCTGGGCTCGCTCCGAATTCTCGTCCGTTGGCAAGGCCCTTTTCGTCCATGTATAAATTGTCTTCACTTGGATTTTATTTTCCGTGCGATTTTTACTTATCGTTGACAACTCCTCCGGAGTTAAAAAGTTATCAACGATATCTCTTGAATACGCAGAATACACTCTCTGACCACGACTTGTTTTCACATGTTCATCAACCATGGTAAGAATCCCCTCTTTCCCCTCGTAATACTTCACGACCGGCTTCGTCCTGTTGCGATTATTGATCGACTGAAGCTCAGGAAGAAGCCGCTTGAATTGCTCCTCGCGGAGATCGAGCTCCTTCCGTTCCTTCGCAATAAGATCAAGGATTCGTTCAGGCATTTCCGCGACAAAATATTGTTTCTTCCCTTGATAGAAACTCGATATAAGTCCCCGATCCATGAGTCCTTCGATGATGAAATAGGTAGTCGGACGCTTGATATTCGCTTTTTCAGCAATTCGCTGAACTGTCGCTTGCCCAAGTTCGAGCGACGCAAGGTACACCTTAGCCTCTTTCTCATTCAAACCAATGGATTGTATATCTTTCTGAATCATAGATTTACAATTGAAGATTCATTCTTACCTTTGCATACTCCGTCTGGACGATCCATTATCGCAAAAAATTACGTTTTTGTCAATACTGATTTCCCAATTTTGGCAATTCTTTTTGACAAAACTCCTATGCGATACGCAAAATACTTGCTTTCTGAAAGAACTACATCAAAGGTTCCCGGAAACATTAGTGGCTTGACACTTGGAGCAAATCCGCACTTGAACCTCGACACGCCAATAAGCCCCGGTCGATCACCCATTACATCAACCCCGCCAAAATCATATCGTCGACAGCCGCGACGTTTCGCTTCCCGGATTGCTTCCCATTGTACAAGGAACGGTGCCATTAGGTCCCGATTGGCGCTTGATGAACCGCCATGGAGATAGGTAGCCGTATCGCCATAAAACAGCACCAGCGCCGATGCAAGAGATTGCCCGCTCCGGCGAGCAACGAAAAATCCGTGCATCTCACGAGGAATGTACTTTCCTATCGACCGATAATGCTCCGCCGGATGTACGGCAATCCGATTCCTCTCAGCCATCTCTTGAATGAGACGGACAGACTCATTGCATGCCTCTTCTCCCCACTCTTCGGACACATCCACTCCACGACGCCCCGCAAGACTAATGTTGTATCGAGTTTTTGGCTTCATAGCGGAGAGCAACTCACTCTCGTTCTCCGAGATATCCAGAACCAGGTTCTCCTTCGGCTGAACGTCATGTGCCGATTTCCGGACTCGAAAAGGCACCGACCATTCCTGAATAATGCGGAGGCTTTCCTGGTCTCTCGGTTCAATACGAATCCACCCGGCTCCCTCTTTTTTCAGAGACTGGAGCATCTCACGCCAGAGCTCTGCCTCTGCGCCCCCCAGAGACGCACTTTGCTTCGAAAGTTCGATAATCGGCCCCCTGGGGGCATACCAGTAAGATCCCACAATCGGCAACTGATGTCGAAGGACATTCATCCAAAGATTTCCTTTCTCGTAATGGGCCGTACGCAAACCTTCATGAGATGCGAGATTGCGCCATTCTTCAGATTGAAGAATGCCTCCGTCGGGACATTCTCGGTTCAACCATTGGATCCGCTGAAAAGAGTCCATATTCCTTCCGATGTAAAATTCTTTCAACGTTTTTTCCCAAGAAACTTCAACAAAGCCCCGATCCGTTCCTCGACGCGAGAAATGCCGGAAGGGAGCTTCTTCATCGCCTCGCGAACTTCGGAAACTGCATATCCCATGGATACGAGCGCCTCGACTGTTTCGCTTTCCTCAGCGACACCTTTTATGCTTATCTCGGAAACCGCCCCTACCTTATTCTCCAGATCGAGGATAATGCGTTCTGCTGTTCGTCTTCCGACTCCGGAAATTCGAGTAAGAATCGATGTGTCTTTGCCGACGACCGCCGCACGAATCGAAGCTGGTTCGACAACTGAGAGTATCCCCATTGCCATTTTCGGACCAACTCCGGAAACGGATATGAGCAGTTCAAACATCAGAAGCTCGCTCTCCTCAAGAAAACCAAAGAGAGTAATCGCATCCTCCCTCACGTGAGTATGGATAAAGAGTCGAACTTGCCGCTCCTCAAAATCTCTCGAAAGCTTCCCGATCGTATACGCAGTAAGAGAAACTCGATATCCAACGCCCCCCACCATCACTATCGCCGAATCCCCTCGAATAGAACCGAGTTTTCCTTCGAGAAAAGCTATCATAAGTAGGGAGTGGTTAGGCTTCCACTGTATCATACCGCAAGGAGGCTTGCCAAAGAGAAAATACCATGGTACAAAAGGATAGCTGATGCCTCTCTCTTCTTCCGAGGAGCTTGCAATTCATCCAAATTTTGATTTGACCTGAAAATACTATGCCCATAAAGAACTCCGCCAAGAAGTACATGCGGGTCACCGCAAGAAAAACAGCAAGGAATAAAGTAACTGTAGGAGTCTTCCGAAGCGCCATAAAGAAGACCAGGGAAGCAGTAAAGGCAAGCGATATCAAAACAGCCCAAGATCTTCTGAAGAAGGCTGTGAAAGGTCTCGATAAGGCCGCTCAAAAAGGCGTCATCAAGAGGAATACCGCCGCTCGGAAAAAGTCCCGACTCAACGCGCTCGTCAAGAATGCCGCGCTCGGAAAATAAATTTCCCGAATTTCCTTTTCCAGCTGGCTGGACATTTATATCTACAAAGAACAAACCTCTGAAAGGTTTGTTCTTTGTTTCCGGCAGTTCCAAACACTGAGCCAGTATTCGTCTGAGACTTTGCGAACTTCAGAGCTGCCGCAGCTTGAAAAAACTTCACGCTCCCATTACGAATTCCGTCAGCGCCTCCTCTGGATCGCGATCGCCAGATTTTGCTTCCCGATCAAGTCGAGCAAGTCGCACGAATTGCTCGTAAAAAAACTGCAGCGATCGAGTGACAGCGATCCGAAAGCTCTTCTCGGCAACAAATGGCTGCATTTTAAGAATTCTTGCGGCATCGAAAGCGGTTCGCACGGCTCCATCGGTGCGAGCACCCGCAACTCGGACAATATTCCGTAATTGCCACGCGCAAAGACCGAGAAGACCAAGAGCATCTCCCTCTCTCATAAGTTGAGAGAAAAGAATCATGGCCGCCTTTTTCTCCCCAGAAGCAAGGAGATCGAGCGCACGAAAAACCGATTGCTCCGAAACGGCGCTCGATGAAAGAATTCGGACATCCTCCTCGCGAATAACGGCTCCCGCGCGATAAGCTCCAAGCTTTGCAATCTCCATGTCAAGCAACGGAAGATCGATTAGAGAAGTATTCCCCGACTGTTTCGATTCACGGCGACACATATTCAGTATCAGTTGTTTTGCTGGCGCGTCGATCGACAAAGCACCAGAACGTGCAACCCGACCATCTACCCAAACGGATAATTCTTTTCCGAAAGGGATTTTAAGTTCCTCTGACCGAATATGTTTCGCGGCGAGAGATTTCCACAGTTTCTCGTTTTTCTTCGGAACACCCTCCTGGAAAACAAGAAGAACTCTATTTCCATCTATGGAAATCTCCTCTGATCGATCCTCAAAAAAATCCGCGAGTGCGCGCCTCGTTTCAATTGGAGCGTCGAATACATTTCCGGCAATTACAAATTTTTTTGCCGCAAAAAGTCCCGTTTGCGCAAGGCACGAGACAAGCCCGGAGACTTCTGCACCGTCAGAGAAGTCAAATTCGAAAAAACCCGCTGATCCCGGGTTTTTTTCGAAAAAAGACTTCTTGAGAGCGAGCTTCTTTTCTCGAATTCGAAGCGAATTTTCTCCAAAGAAAAAAAGAATCATAGAAAGGAACCTTGCCAGCAGCGTTCCTGATCCGCGTCAAAAAAGACTCCCAGCATATCATTCACAGATTAGTGTTCCCTCCTACACCTTCCTTCTACCCTTGCGGGACCCACTCCACCTTTAGTCCAGGAACAACGACATTTACCCAGATTTGCCCAGGAACAAAAGTCACTTCCTTCCCGGATGCATCATAGAAGAAGAGCTTGCTCGAGATGCTTCCGCGATCTTTTTTCCAGGTGCCGCGGAATTCTTTTCCATCCATGTAAAATCTGGCCTCGCCGGAATCTTTCGTGTCAAACCAAGGATCCCCAATCTGAAGATTATTGTACCGGCCAGAGATATTCTTAGGCCCAGTTTTTTCCCAATCCTCAAGCCCTTCCCAAGGATTTTGCGGACGATTAGAATAATTCTCCTCTGCGAGAATTTGTTCATTTTCAGCAGTCATAACAACGATGTTCTTCGGGGCAATACGTTGACGATTATTTCGATCTATATCCGGAGATCCGCCCCAGGTGCGAAGATAGCTGTTCGTCTCTGGATCATAGGAATACTCCGCCTTCGCAACCGCCGGGTATCCAATCGAAAGAGTACCTCCTTTTGGACGGGATTCCCGAACTGATTCCTGAATATGTCGGTACCCCTCAAACCGTCCTTCGGTTCGGTAACCGAAATCCTTTGCGCATTCAAAAAGTTTCGCACCCTTCGCATAACCAGTGTCTTCGACGCGATTCAAGCCATCTTGCCCAAGCGGCTTGCGATAACAACACTCCGGCGCCTTTTTCCCTCCCTCTCCATTGCAATCGATATTATCAATCACACGCTCATTCAGTTTCTTTATGGCAAATGCGGATCCTCCCCACCCCACAAAGACCGCGTCAAGCCCTCCCGCAAGCGCAATAAAATCATGGCGCGAACTTCTCATCGACCCGACGTCATCCGGCGTATTGCAGAGATAAACACCGAGAAGACGCGTCACCATCATGTCGTAGGCGGGAGTCGGTATCTCAAACACCATGTCCGCCTGAGAGAAGCCCGCCGCCGGTCGAGCTTGACGGTCTGATGGCTGCATGACCGCAATCGGGCGTCGATTCCAATTTTCGCATGCAAACCCCGTGATAGGACTTACCGGCCCTGCATCCTCAAGAGGCTTTCCTTCTGGCGACTCCTGGACGGAGGATTTCGATATCTCGATCGGCTGTCGTTTTGCGGACGAAAAGGGCCATACCCCGAATCCATACGCGATCCCTCCGAGAATTAAAAGAATGACTGAAAATACTCCGATTTTTTTTCCGAGAGACATACGAACTCAAGAAAAATTAAAACCTCATAGAAGATACTCTATCACAAAAACGCTATGAGTTGAAAATTGACAACGATGAAAAAACATGCTTTCATTTCCATGCTATTCGTTCTTTCTAGGAGGGAAGATGGGGATAAACCATATTCAAGAAGTAGCGTTAATTATATGGGCTTCTCTACAGCAACAATCCTCCCGAAAACCCGTCGCATCGACTCCAAATGCAAATGCAATCGATTTTCTTCGTGCGAGGCTTATTTTGTCGATTTGCAGAAAGCTTCAATCGATTAAGGAAATCGAGCAGTATCTCTCTCGTAAAGAGAACAGGGTCGCATCCGAATGGGCGTTAAACAGAATGAAGGTGGGAGATCTCGAATCAATACTAGCACTTTCATCAGCAAACGACTGACCCGAAGGGAAACTACCCTTCGGGATTTTTTTCACGAAAAATCCTGTTTACTTCCTTATCAACTTCAGAAATATTCAGCTTTGCTACAACAGAAAGCACTGGCGCACGTCCCCAATTATTGTTCAGATCTTGCTTATGTGAAGTGCCTTTTCCAGTTTGAGCACGAACAATATAAACATAATTTCCTCCTTTTTTTCTGTAGAAATTTTTATAATCAAGACTGTAATACGCCATAAATCTTGCATCTTTTTCATCAAACTCGTCACGCTCGTCCCGTTCATACCCAACAATATTCCACTCCTTTTTATCACCGATAATCCGGGGAGCTATTTCAAATTTTGAAACATGATACCCCAGCGTATATCCTTTTTCCTTCATTTTTGAAACTCTCTCTGCAATTACAGCACAAAAAGATTTTTCATTCGACAAAACTGTCTCCCTGAGAGATCTATAGAAGTTCTCTCGAATCTCGAAAGGAACCGAAAAGAAACACTTCAAATCTTCACCAGAAAGAGAGGCGAGCACCTCCTCCACGTTTCGAATATCACCTTCCTCATATTCCGCATCATCCATACCTTCTTGAGAAACATCAATTAGCTTCTCTGCAATGAGACTATCAAAGATATTCTCCCGTATTTCAAACCTTTCCTCTCTGCGAGAATTCTCTCGAGAATTACTTTCCAATCTTTCAAAAGAATTCATAGAGATTCCTTTATTTCAAAAATCTTTCCAGACCGCCTTTCATCTCTCATTTTACATTTTGAATTTTTCGTTGTCCTTCAAATTTCTCCCCAATTCTTCCCAACGGATACATCGACGACAA
>CAZETL010000022.1:0-661 GCA_964515255.1 uncultured Bdellovibrionales bacterium
CGGAACCGGATTTCGTAACAGTAAGAGTAGCGGTAGCCGCGTTAAACTGAGCTCCAACGCTTTTTGGTCCATCCATGACAAGAGTGCAGGTTGTTCCTGTTCCAGAGCATGCTCCGGACCATCCGGCAAAGTTCGTAGTCGCTCCAGGAATTTCCGTAAGGGTCACCGTTGAATTTGCCGGGAACGAGTAGGTGCAGGTGGATCCGCAATTGATGCCGGATGGGTTGCTGGAAACCGTGCCTGTTCCAGAACCGGATTTGGTGACGGTGAGGGTGACGACTCCCGGCGCCGCATCACGAATCGCCGAACAACTCGCATTCAATCCCCCATTCGATCCGGCACAAGTCCATGAAGTAGAACCTCCTTCAGTCGGAAAAGGTGGATTCAGCGGACTTACTGATCCAGAAGAACAAAAGGAGCCAGAAAATGAAGTTTGACTGTACGTATATACTGTGGCAGCAGACCCGCACGAGCCACTCTCAGGCGGTGGGGGCGGCGCATTCCTTCGCGCGACACAACTCACATTTGCACCGCCATTTGCTCCGACACAGGTCCACGAAGTAGAAGTTCCCTGGGAGGGAAATGAAGGGTTCGAAGGGTTCGGCGTTCCGCTCGAGCAAAAAGCTCCCGAAAATGAGGTTTGATCGTACGCATACGTCTT
>CAZETL010000022.1:761-15015 GCA_964515255.1 uncultured Bdellovibrionales bacterium
CGCTGCAGGACCACAGGAACCATTCACAGGCGCCGCATCTCGAGTTGCCGAGCAATTCGCATTCGTTCCCCCATTTGCACCAGAGCATGTCCAGGATACCGAGGCTCCTTGCGCGGGAAAGGAGGGATTTGCCGGACTTGCTGACCCGGAAGAACACAATGAACCGGAGTATGAAGTCTGATTGTACGCATACGTCTTCGCTGCAGGACCACAGGAACCATTCACAGGCGCCGCATCTCGAGTTGCCGAGCAAGACACACTCGCTCCAAGCGCCGTAGTGCCATCCGCGCCACACGTCCAATTTGAAGATCCTCCTTGCGCGGGAAAGGAAACTGTGGTCGGACTCTTTTTTCCATAGCGGCAGAAACTCGTCAAACTTGAAGATGAGAATGACGTTTGATTATAGGCGTAACTCTTTGCATTGTTTCCGCACTCGGGATTATTTGCGATAAGAATAGATATTGTCTTTCTAACAGGAACATCAGCAAAGACACAACCGTTTATATTGCTCCAAGAAGCTCTCCGTCCCACGCATTCCAAAGAATATGTTTTCGTGCTACCGGGACTCCCAGAAGGATACTCCGTGCTGCTTCCGCTTATACCAACCCCTCCAGGCGTCGTACCACTCCAAGAGCCTGATTTCACGCAAGGCTTCCCACTCGTAGTTGTCCATGAAAGAACAGCAGCGTTCCCTGATTCGACAATTGAGACATTCGAGGAAAAATCAATCTGAGCGGAATAAGAACAGTTATTAACACATCCAACTTGTGTAACACATTGGCTTATCCCTATGTCTTGCGCCGCATCTACGCGAGCAACATCGGCGAAGAGGAACAGGAGAGTAAAGAAAGGCAACTGCGTTCTCAAGAGCAGCTTGAAACCTTGTGCCACGAAAGAAGTTGCCGCCATACCCAAGAAAATATTAGATTATTTGCATGCGCCACACTCGATCTTTCCGGATCAGCATTTGTCACTTCCCCTGCTGTGGAAGAACCACAAGTGCAGCTCCAACATATTCCTTTTCCGAAGGCGGTATCGGGGAAGAAATCGTCGCCATTACGCCACTCCGAACAAGATCCATGCCCTTTGTATCCTTTCCAAGATAGAAAAGGTACGTCACGGATTTCATGGAATCTCCCTCGCCTTCCTGCGCGACAAGTTTGATCCATTTTTCAGGAGATCCCTCTTTCGTCAACACCTCCGAGACAAATCCTGAAATAGTGGGAGTTTGAGCTTGAGCAGACATTCCGTTGGGAACTCCTTTAGCTTCAGTTGTTTTCATGACGTCTGGCTCTCTGAGAGAAACGTCCCTATTAAATTTTCGAACGGCAATCGTTACCACGAATATGAACAGAAGAGCAAGAGCGACAAGCAGGATTGCGAAGAGTCTATTTGAACCTCTGAATGAATTCATCATAAAAATTCCTTTAATTTAATTTGATTTGAGAATCCTCAAAGAGGTTCATGGTGCCACCTCTTCCCAAAACTTCCGACAATCTTTCGTGCCGGGACCGCAGGCATTCACATTGCCGCAGCTATCGCTCCAGTATTCTCCAGTGCAGTGATCAGTCGCCGATCCGCTGCAAGTACAGATAGGAACGGCATTGAATTGCGTCGTGACGCTCTTTGCTCCATCCATGACAAGAGTGCAGGTTGTTCCCGTGCCGGAGCATGCTCCGGACCATCCGATGAAGTTCGAGGAAGCGCCAGGAACTTCAGTCAACGTAATGGAAGAATTGAGCGGGAAAGAATAGGTGCAGGTGGATCCGCAATTGATGCCGGAGGGATTGCTGGAAACCGTTCCCACTCCGGAACCGGATTTCGTAACAGTAAGAGTAGCGGTAGCCGCGTTAAACTGAGCTCCGACGCTTTTTGGTCCGTCCATGACAAGAGTGCAGGTTGTTCCCGTGCCGGAGCATGCTCCGGACCATCCGGCAAAGTTCGTAGTCGCTCCGGGAATTTCCGTGAGCGTCACCGTTGAGTTTGCCGGGAAAGAGTACGTGCAGGTTGAGCCGCAGTTGATGCCGGAAGGGTTGCTGGAAACCGTGCCTGTTCCGGAGCCGGATTTGGTGACGGTGAGGGTGACGGTAGCGGGTCCCGAAACACTCGTACTGCAGAGCGGAGGAGGACCGGGACTAAAGCCCGTAAGCGGAGTTATGGTATACGTCGAGGTTCCATATTGGGTAACATTGTAACTCCCGGACTGCGGAGATCCGGTCTTTACAATACTCTGGAAAGAAGAACCTCCGGCAAGCGCCATGAGCGTATAGGAAGGCCCCCAGTTAATAAGATAATCGAGGCGGAATAATCCGGAACCGAGATTCACTGGAGTAATCGAACAGGAGGGGGTACTACCTGGAGGGAGGTTCCTTGAAGCTGAACAGCTTGCGCCCCAACCGCCGCCTGATCCAGAACACGTCCAGAAAACGGAAGCTCCTTGGGCTGGGAATGAAGGGCTTGGAGAAGGCGGTGTTCCGCTCGAACAAAAGGAGCCAGAGAACGAAGTCTGATTATATGCGTACACCGTCGCAGCAGGACCGCATGAACCGGTCACGGGCGGCGGAGGCGGCGGAGAGCAGGCTGCAGTTCCAATGCAAGTTCCTCCGCAGCCATCGGAAAAAGGCGTTCCGCTACAGTACAGATAGGCAGAGGAGCAGTTCGGCGTACAACTCGCCGCACAACTTAAACTTTTCGGAGAGCTATTGATCACATTATTTGGGTTTCCACTTACATCTATCGCATGAATATAGAGATTATGCGCCCCAGTTCCCTTATACGACGCCGGAAGATTGCATGAAAATCCATGGTTTCCGGAAATTCCGTGAGCACTGTTCACGTCCGGACGCGAAGTGTTTGCCGAACAGACTGCAAGAATGCTTCCCCCGCTAAACGCTGATGCGTCTCGGTACACATGCACATCTATGGACTGACTCGAGGCATCGGGATCGAATGCCCATCCGGTTACGCTGCAGGTCGAGGCATTTACACCGTCAAAATTCCCGATGGCAGGCTGCGCAGGAGGGGGGCATGATTTCGTTCCAGTTGAAACTCTCGTCGTACCGCAATTGCTCGTTTGAGTGAAAGATTGTCCGGAACAAACCGTGCTTGGATCGGGAGCCCAGGACGTAGGGGTACAATCAGGCATACAAGTATACGAATATTCGTATACATTTGTCCCCCCATTATTTGCACATTGCCCACAAGCAACATCCGGCCCGCCAGCACAGTAAGTCCCGGCAATGGGACATGTAACCGACGAGCACGGATTTCCAACAAGAAGATTTCCCGCCAAAGTTAGCCACCATGTCCCGGCAAATGCCTCCCGAGAACCGGGATACACAAACCAAACAGATGCAAACAGCCAAAAGAAAAGAAGGGTCTTCAAGAAAAATGAGTGTTTCTTGTTCATATCCTACACTTAAACCTATAAACAAAAGCTAACGAACAGAATTAAACAAAACTATACTTTTGTAGTGTATCACAAAAAAAAAGCTCCTTTAAGATTTCAGTCAAGGCTTCCCCCTTTCCCTTCTTTGCAGTACGCTGAACAAAGAGCTGTCTTGTAGTTTCTGAAACATCCAGGGTTAAAGCAAAATCATGAGCACATTCGCCCATCTTCACGTCCACTCGCACTATAGCCTCCTCACGGCGCCAGCACGCATCGACGCGCTTCTTGACCGCGCGAAGGAACTCGGCATGAATGCGCTCGCAATCACCGACTATACGGCGCTCTACGGAGCAGTAGAACTCTCGATACAAGCGAAAGAGCGGGGCATGAAAGCGATTATCGGGGCGGAAATTTATGTTACGAAGGATATGCGCGGTCGCGCTTCAAGCGAAGATCGCCGCCGGTCCAACCTCGTACTCCTCGCCGAGACAGAAATCGGGTACAAGAACCTCATGAAAATTATCTCGGCGGCGCATATCGAGGGTTTCTACTACAAGGCGCGCACCGACAAAGCGCTCCTCAGGAAATACCACGAGGGACTCATCGCTCTTTCCGGATCGGTCACCGGAGAGATTCCCTCTCTCATCATCGCCGGAAGCGAAGAGCGAGCCCTTGATGCGGCACGGGAATACGAAGACATTTTCGGAGAAGGAAACTTTTTCCTCGAAATGCAGCCGCACGGCGAGTACGAGAATCAGGTCATCGCAAATACCGGACTCATCCGCATTTCAAGGGAGACTGGCATTCCGCTCGTCGCCGCAAACGACGTCCACTATGTCCGCGCCGAAGACGCCGAGCTTCAGGATATTCTCACGTGTATCCGCGACAATAAAAAGTTCGATGACGAGACTCGGCTCTCGCTCCGAAACCTCGACCTCTCGCTCCGCAGCCCGGAAGACATGGCTGCTTTTTTTCGAGATATACCCGAAGCCGTCGAAAACGCCGGGAAAATTGCCGAGCGGTGCCATGCGAAGATAAAACTCGGCGAAACCCAGCTTCCTCATTTCGATGTCCCTGAGAATAAAGCCCCCGAAATCTATTTGCGGGAACTCTGCGAAACAGGGCTTGCGCGTCGGTTCGAATCCGCCATTACGGACGAACACCGGGCGCGAATGGAGTACGAGCTCGGCGTCATCGAAAAAACCGGTTTTGCTTCGTACTTCCTTATCGTCCAGGACTTCGTCAACTGGGCGAAACAGGAGGGAATCGTCGTCGGCCCCGGTCGCGGCAGTGCTGCCGGGAGTTTCGTCGCGTACCTGACGGGCATCACCAACATGGATCCGATCAAGTATCACCTCCTCTTTGAACGATTCCTCAACCCGGAGCGCATTTCAATGCCCGATGTCGACATGGATTTCGCCGACGATCGCCGCGACGATGTCCTTGGCTATGTCCGTCGGAAATACGGCGCCGACCACGTCGCGCAAATCATCACGTTCGGAACCATGGCGGCGCGAGCCGCAATCCGAGATGCCGGCCGAGCGCTCGGCTTCTCATACAGCCTCTGCGACCAAGTGGCAAAGCTCATACCCCAATCCCATTCGATGGAAAAAGCTCTCAAAGAAGCCCCGGATTTCAAGGCGCTCTATGAGCGGGATTCGGATGCGAAACGTCTGATCGATGTCGCAAAAAGAATCGAGGGACTCGCGCGCCACGCCTCCATGCATGCCTGCGGCGTCGTCATCACCAAAGATCCGGTAACGGAATATACTCCGATCCAAAATATCTCCGGTTCGAAAGACGGCGTCGTCACCCAGTATTCTTCGTCCACTAAATCAAGCTATGTAGAGAAGATAGGGCTTCTCAAAATGGACTTCCTCGGACTCAAAAACCTCACTATCATCCAAGATACGATCCGGATATTGAAGGCGCTCGGAAAACTCCCGTCGCTCGCGGAAAAACTCGGACTCGATCCGGAAAGCGCGAAAACCTCCGATATCATAGACCGTCTTCCGCTTGACGATCAGGAAACATTCGACCTCCTCCAAAGAGCCCGGACAACCGGGGTTTTCCAGCTTGAGTCAAATGGAATGAAGCGGTACCTGAAGCAATTGAAGCCAACCGTTCTCGAAGACATTATCGCCATGGTCGCGTTGTATCGACCAGGTCCCATGGACTGGATTCCAGACTTTATCAACGGAAAACACGGTTTGAAGAGCGTCGAATATCTCCATCCGAAACTTGAGCCGATTCTTGGCGCGACCTACGGCGTCGCCGTCTACCAAGAGCAGGTCATGCAAATTGCGCGAGACCTCGCCGGATTCAGCCTCGGCGAAGCGGACGTACTCCGCAAAGCCATGGGAAAGAAGATCATCGACCTCATTCAGGAGCAAAAAATCAAATTCGTCGAAGGCTGCATACAACAAGGCGTCGGAAAATCTATCGGAGAAAAAGTTTTTACATTCATCGAACCGTTCGCCGGATACGGGTTCAACCGATCCCATGCCGCGTGCTACGGACTCATCGGCTACCAAACCGCCTACCTCAAGGCGCACTACCCCGCCGAATTCATGGCTGCGCTTCTCACGAGCGACCAAAGCAATTCCGACCGAGTCTCAATCGAAGTCGCAGAAGCGAGGGATATCGGCATCGAAGTTCTTTCTCCATCGGTCAACGAAAGCTTCGAAAGCTTTGCCGTTATCCGAGGAGAAGATGATGTCGAACGGATTCGATTCGGGTTGAATGCCGTCAAGAATGTCGGGACGACCGTCGCCGAGGAAATCGTGCGCGAGAGGAAGGCAAACGGTCGGTACGAGAATCTCACTGATTTCATCGAGCGGGTCCGCACAAAAGATCTCAACAAGAAATCGCTCGAAGCCCTCTCCAAAGTAGGAGCCCTCGATGATTTCGGCGAACGAAAAAGTCTTCTCGAAAGCATCGATTCGATGATTCTCTATTCAAAAAACTCCGAAAGAACAAAGGCGACGCATTCCATGAGCCTTTTCCGCGATATGCCGATCGAGAAAAGTTCGATCCGACTCGCCGATGTCCCGTCGGCAAAGAAACGTGAGAAGCTTCAGTGGGAAAAGGAGCTCCTCGGCCTCTACGTAAGCGATCATCCGACAAGCGACTTTCAGGACTATCTGGAACAAGTGGCCATTCCTATCCACGAAGTGGAAAAGCGGCCCGAAGGCGCGTCAACACAAGTGGGTGGCGTCATCTCGGCACTCAGGAAAGCCTATACCAGCAAAGATCAAAAGACCATGTATTTCGCAACGGTCGAGGATACAACCGGTCGAATCGAAGCTGTAGTGTTTCCGCGGGTCGCAGAACAAACAGAAAGTCTCTGGGTTCTGGAAGGGATGGTCATTATCGGCGGTAAGGTTTCATTCCAGGACGGTTCCCCGAAGATTGTCGTCGAGAGAGCCGAGAGACTCTCGGAAAAAGAAGTGGAAACATGGAAACGAGTCATTCTCACGCGAAAAAAACATGCTCCAACCGTTGAGAGCCAAACCGCGCCAGTTCCTTCATCACAGGGAAAAAGATTGGCGACAGAAGAAAAAAATGAGAAAGTCGGATTTGTCATTGCGCTCGACGATCGATCCGTGACCGAGAAGACCCTTGAACGTCTCGCCGAAACATTGAAACACCTGCCAAAAGGAGATACGAAAGTTTGTATCCGCCTCCGAGGAAGAACGATCGAGACGCCATTTTCCATCGATGCAGACTCCTGCAAACCCGATATCTTCGACGAATTCCAAATGCGAAAAAGAGAATGAAAAAAGTCCCGAACAAAAATTCGGGACAAGCGAAAAACAAAGGTCACTCGACTCTTGGCAGATCTCCCAGCTGAATCGGCTTAAGGATCCCAGCCTGGACAGCCACCAGCCAATTGAAGAGGATGATTGACCCGATCAGCATGAGCATGATCTCGGTAATCGCAACGGAGTAAACAATTTGCCACCACGAAGAATCCAGGACGGCATTAAACAACAGAGCGAGAATCGATACCGGGATGAAGTACAGAGAAAGCCGCCTCAGGTTTACCGAGGAACTCGAAGGAGAATAATACGGATAGAACGCAAAGAGCAGAATGGATACTTCCCAGCGGAAAGGATACGGATACGCCAGCTGGCATCCCAACTTGAAGTGAAGCTGCGACGCCAACTCGGAAAATCCCTTCCTTCCTATCTGTCCGTCTGCGACCTCCGAGAGACCGCTCCAAATAAAGAAGTAGAAAGCACCGAGAAACAAGAGGAGCCAAGATATTTCGTTGCAATGCCAAAACGATGCCGCAACTCCGAAACCAATGAAAAAGAACGCATTGGCAAGCACGACCGTAAGCCGACCATTCATCGCAAGTTCTCCTAAGATTGTCAAAGAAACAAGATTGCCGCGTGTCTTCGCAGGCAAGTCATTGGTAACATAAGATTCCGCATATGTCAATCATTCCCATACCGAAAGTGATCGCCATTCTCGGCCCGACATCGTCAGGGAAATCATCGCTCGCCATTGAAATCGCAAGACTCTGCGATGGCGAAATCGTTTCCGTCGACAGCCGCCAAGTCTATCGAGAAATGGATATCGGGAGCGGGAAAGTAACCGTCGAGGAGCAGAAAGCCGTGCCACACCACGTACTCGACGTTGCCGACCCAAGAGGCGACTACAATATTTCACACTTCCTAAGGGACGCGCGATCCGCCATCCAAAGTATCGTCTCAAGAAAGAAGATCCCTATTCTCTGCGGCGGAACTGGCTTCTGGATGCAAACGCTTATCGAAAACCGAAGTCTCCCTCTCGTGCCTCCAGATTTAGTTCTCCGAAAATCCCTCAGCAAGAAAACAACCGAGGAACTTTCTTCCTTCCTCGAATCCATTGATCCAGAACGAGCGCAAACAATAGACCGCAACAATCCGCACCGCCTCATCCGCGCGATAGAGATCGCGAAAGACCAAGGGAGAGCACAGAAACCAATCAGCGGCTCCTTGATTTCGGAAAACATCTCTCTGCGATATATTCGATCCCCTCTTCTCATCGCGCTCTGCCCGCCCAAAGAATTCCTCGATAAGAAGATCGGGGCGCGACTCGGCGCCAGATTCGCAAACGGCATGATCGAGGAAGTCACAAGGCTTCAAGAAAATGGTGTTTCATGGGAGAAGCTCGATAGCTTCGGCCTCGAATACCGATGGGTTTCCCGACACCTTCAGGGATTCATCGAAGAAAAAGAGATGCGAGAAAAACTTTTCTTCGATATCGTCCACTACGCGAAGCGTCAAATGACTTGGATCCGCCGCTGGAAAGAAACGAACTCAAACCTCTGTATCGTCGAAACCCCGGAAGAAGCCATCGAAAAAACGAAAAAATATCTGGAGAAAACGTAGTCTACTCGCCCAGAGAAAAAGAAATTGCCCGGGAACCGTTGTCCCGGGCTTTTTGTTGATCTCTCGATGCAATTCACACTCCACTTGCGGTTGGCAAACGAACACTTCCCTCCCCTTTCATCCGCCAGCGCCACTTGATTTTTTCCAATGTTCTCCGCACACGACCACAAACCACCCAAATAAACATCGAGACAGCAACTTGGAAAACTGAATGGTTACGGATAACTCCCTGGATTTGCAGTTCCCAGTGCTCCCTTTCGCCATGAAAGTAATTTGCGCGGTTCTGCATCTGTACAAGGCTCAACGCGTTGCCTTTGTCAGCTTGGCGAGAAAGAATGCATCGAAGCACGCACTCATTACCGTCATCCCCTGCACGCGAGCATCCCCAACGAGACAGAACAGAAAGACGGCCTCGGAGTTCGGGAAAGTCACACGCTCTATATTTCCAATCCTCGGGAATCAATGGGCATTTTTTCACTGTGGCTAGATTGCTGCTCATGAGAGTTCTCCAATTGCGAAAGAAGTGAGATAGGCCACAATATCTGGAGGGATCATCGCTCCAGAAACGAGGGGTTTCAACTTTTGTTTCAACTCCTCGAAACATCACTCGAGATACTTCGCTGTAGCAGGTAAAAGGGAACAGTTGCAATACCCACGAACTCGCGAACCTTGGGAAGCATCGCAGACACCCTTGCTTGTGAAACCGAAGGAAACAAACATTCAACACTTGTTGAGATTTCGATAAATGGCCGGAGAGGAAAATCTCTCCCATCTCTCCCGATACCGGGGTATGTTTTCCCGATATCAGTTACCATCCTTTGAAATGGTTCAAGGGAAACGCCGACAATATCTCTCCTATCGAAAAGCGCCGAAAAGCACCTCCCGAGAGGAGTTTCTACATACGGACAACCCCGAACAAGATATAGAAGACGGCCGTTTTTCTCGTCCCACCAAATGAAAGGCTTGAATTCTCCCAAATCTCCAAACAATTGATCGAGTTGCTTGAAGAAACCTTCAACCCCTTTATCAACCAAGCATCGATCATGCGCGACTGCATCCATCTTTCTTCCTCCTCGCTTTCCACTTTGTTAAGATACAAAAAATCCGCCACTGGGGCGGATTTCACGCTTTCAAAAACTGATTCCAAATTTTTCTCTTTTGGATCATCGGGTCGGATTATACTCCCGTGAAGCAAACTCTGTCAAACGAACCGAAAATACCGGATAATTTCAGTGTAAGTCGCCAATCTTTTTCACGAGAAGATCACGGGCAACTCCGGGATTCGCCGTTCCCTTCGAAAGCTTCATGACTTGCCCCACGAGATACTGAAGCGCATTTTCTCTGCCGCTCCGATAATCGGCAACCGACTTTCCGTTTGCGCTAATCGCCTCACTGACAAACGCCTCAATCGCCGAAACATCACTCGTCTGCACGAGACCGAGCCGATCGACAATGTGGGACGGATCACTGTCCTCGCCGCGCATCATCTCAAAGAGAACCTTCTGCGCCGCGCTCGAATTCACGACGCCATCGGCAACCAGGCCGATAAACTCCGCGTAGTTCTCCGGAGAAAACGGGATTGCCCGCATATCTCCGCCGCGCTCGGAGAGAAATCTTTTTATTTCCGTCAAGAAATAATTCGAGGCGAGCTTCAAAAGTTTTTTTTCGTCGGATTTCGCCTCACCCGATTGCCGTTTCTCTGCAGCCTCGCTCGCAACCCGCTCGAACCAGTCAGCCGCATCGCGCTCCGAAACGATAATCTCGATATCTTTCTCCGCCAAACCATATTCCTCTTTAAATCTCCGCGCTTTCGAATCCGGAAGCTCCGGGAGACTGCGCCGGAGCACTTCCACGTATTCTTCGGAAAATATCATTCTTGGGATATCCGGTTCCGGAAAATACCGGTAATCATGCGCCGATTCTTTCTCCCGCTGCGATACCGTCCGGCCGGCTGCATCGTCCCACCCTCGAGTTTCTTGTCGGATCAACTTCCCATCATTCAATAGTTCTGTTTGGCGCGCTATTTCATAATCGGCCGCCCGTTCGACGCTCCGAAACGAATTGAGATTCTTCACCTCGACTTTTGTGCCGCTGAGCCGATCCTCTCCCTCGCGATACAATGAAAGATTCACTTCGCATCGCATATGACCCTTCTCCATGTCGGCATCGGAAACGTCGAGATATCTCAATACTTGACGAAGCCGCTCACAGAATATTCTTGCTTCCTTGCCGCTTCCAAAGTCAGGCTCGGTTACAAGCTCCATCAGTGGCACCCCTGCCCGATTCAGGTCAACCAAAGTAACGCCGCCGCCCGAATGAGAGAGTTTCCCCGTATCCTCCTCAAGATGAATGCGGGTGATTTGGAATTCCTTGCCGCCTATTGCCATTTTCCCGCGCTCGCAAAGCGGCTCGTCATACTGGGATATCTGATACCCCTTCGGAAGATCCGGATAGAAATAGTTTTTCCGATCAAACTTCGATTCGAGACGGATCGAACAACCCAAAGCAAGCCCGACTCTTTGCACCGCCTCTACTGCCGCCCGGTTTGGCACCGGAAGCGCGCCTGGCTGTCCGGAACATACCGGGCAGATATGGACATTCGGCTCCCGCTCGAGTCCGAGCCCGTTTGCGCACGAACAGAACATCTTTGATTTAGTCTTGAGTTCGACATGGACTTCCATGCCGATAACAGGAATATATCGAGGCATAACAAAAGAAGAAATTCTACTCTCTTTGACCCCATTAACCAAGGAAGTTTTTCATTATCTCGTCAACGCTCGCGAAAAGCTCGTCGCGAGTCCCGTTGTTCTCAACAACCGCATCCGAAAGATCTTTTAACTGCTTCACATCCCGATCCGCCGCTGATTCATGGTCGCGGACAAAATCTTCAAATGTTTTCGAGAGGTCATCCGCCTTGCTGCCGCGATTTTTGATTCGATCGAATCGAATCCGAAGGTCCGTCTCAACAAAAAAGAAACGAAATCCTGGCAGCTTCTTCAGAACCTCCAATTCCCCGCGCTTTCGAATGCCGTCTATTACGACTACCGCCGAAGAGGATCTTCGAACATCGTTTTCAAGAACCTGCGACAGAATACCTTCGCCAAATGCTCCCCGAAGCGCCTCGGCAAGCACCGCATACGATTCGCGGACAAGCGGAAGGTTAAGGCGATTCAAAATATCCTTCAGGATGAGAGAAAATCCGAGCGTAGATGCCCCGTATCGACTCTGGAGATATTCCTTTACGGTATCCTTGCCGGCTCCGGGCTCACCAGAAAGGCCAATGACCATCTGTTCTGCCATACTTATCCGAATAATGCTCTCACTGCACACCAGAAAGCCTACCACAAAGAATTATAATCGCAAACCGAAAAAAGATTCATAAAAAACCCGAGGATCGCCACCATCATTCTGTTTCCTTCCTCCGTTGAACACTATTGGAATCTCTCTGCAAAATGATAAAGCCTCAAAGTTCTACCGCTTCGGCTTGAAAAAATTTTTGGAGCAAGCCGTATAAGGTTTCCCCCGCTCCGCCTCGCATTATTTCCAAGCAAAGAGAAAGGGCTACCCTGATTTCCAGAGTAGCCCTTGTCGTGCAGACATTGCCGTTGTTTCAGTTCTTCAGCAATAGGACTGGTCTCGGCAGACTTTTACAAAAGTCACCGTATTCTTGGTGCCATTGCAACTTTCCACCACCAAATCCATTTCATAACTTTCCCTCATCGCCAGCACTGCGGCATCATATACCTCGCTGTAATTGGCTAGGGTTTTATCCACCACGAAAACAGCACTTCCGCACGGACCGTTTACCGTGCCATAGAGCGTCAGACTTCCGTCTCGCTCCACCCAATAGGCGGGGATGGTCGTGATAACCTCGGTAAGAGCCTGTGCCGATTGAGCAACAAACAGACTCAGGGCTAGGGACAAAGCAAAGAACTTCCACTTCATGGTGTACACCTCTCGTTTCGGTTGTTGACGATTGATTGCATGGCTCGCACAGGAAAACATTCCTATGCTTTCTTGTTGGACGGCTCTGCTTATGGGTAAAGCAGTTTCAGAATGTTGGAGTGTTTTTCTTCCGATACGCCACCATAAGCAGCGGTTCCGGCCGCACCACAGGCAGCAAACCCATGGCCTCGATGAGCAGGGTCGATTGGTTCCGGAAACCCGCTTCCAATATGGACAGTGTATCCCCGATTGTTCCCCACAGAGGAACAGTAGCTGGAGCCCGCCTCATACTTCCGACAGGTCTGATAGTCGAAGTAGTAGTACGCCGAGGCACTACCACAATTCGCATTGCTTCCGTTATGCTTCCAGCAGAATGCGCCATCATGCGCACCGGACGGCTTAACGGAAAGCCCCGTCACACAAGTGACGTTGGTAGCGGTGTCACTGCCGGGAATGTTTGCATCCCTGCCCTTTGCTTCGAAATGCAGGAAGCGTTCGGGATAGCCGGGACCACCAACAGAAACGTTGCGGGAATGGTATTTACGGTCAGCGGGCCAGTTGTACTCCACTAAATCAAAGGAGACAAGCCGCCCATCATTCTCATTAGTGTAGAGACGCTGGACATAGGCGACGTGACCAGTTCCACCCGCTTTCTCCCAATGAGCCACTGCGCCGATGGCAGGATAATCGTCTATCCGGATTCCCGCTGTATCTGCAGCATCCTTCCAATGGCCAGCATTGCCGAAATGAAGATTGGCATTTCCCATCCAACCCCAGTTCGTAAACACGTTACCATTGTTGTCTTTGACATCATTCAGGCGAAGCCGATAGGCAGTGTAGGAAGTGCAGTTGCAAGCTGCAAAACCGTTTCCTGTTCCACCAAAGACATCATTCAAAACGTCTGCATTTATTGGACACGTTCCCGGCACTCCATTTGCTGTTTCGTAGCCATTATCCACTGCAGCGTGCACCGTAGAAAATAGTACGAAAAAAGCCAAAAACAAGACAAATTTTTTCAAAGAACACTTTCTCATCATCTCATCCTCCAAACAGGAAAAATCGAGGAAACTCCCCCCGAAGAACTTTCAGATCATTCTCCACTGAAAATCCTCTTGAGAGGAACTTCCCTCTGCCTAACGAATCTTTTTAACGGACTCCTGTAGATTCTCCTTTACACCAAATGTTTCGGAATATTCACTAGATGACCTTCCCCACCATCCGGCAATACTTTGTTCATAATCCATGTCTTCTTTCCCGCTACCGCAAGAAGCCTGTGCTGAGCCTTCCTCGATAAAGTATCCATCCACTTCAACAGGCATAAGGTATTCTTTACCATACAATTTTGTCTGCAGAGCAATGTACTCCTGTTTTGACATATTGTACCTCGTAAAGATACCAATGAAGCAAGAGTACCAACCTTTATTATCATAAACACCCGACCCATTTTTTTTGGCAATATCATTCAGCTTCTCTGTAGTGAACTGCGCCGACATGATATCGTACTTCGCATATTCTGGCTCCCAATCGGCCTTACTCGCCT
>CAZETL010000023.1:0-12564 GCA_964515255.1 uncultured Bdellovibrionales bacterium
TATCGGTGGGTGTTATTCTTGTGGTCGTCGCTGTCTTTATGATGGTAAAAACTTAGAGATATTTGAAGGAAGTATCGAGGGAACTATTGCCGAATCCCCAAGAGGAGAGCGTGGCTTTGGCTGGGATCCGATCTTTATTCCAGAAGGTCACGAAAAAACTTGGGGCGAAATGTCTCCTGAGGAGCAGAAGGAAACCTCTATGCGAAAAATGGCTTTACAAAAGCTTCAAGCTTTTTTGAAAAAAGAGGAGTAAAAGCTTATGTACAAGAAAGGTCAATTGAAACGTATTTTGAAACTTCATTCCCTTTTTCATAGCGGTAAGATACCAGTGCTTTCTAATCACGAAGTAAATCCTGGTCTTCCTAAAAAGAGTCGGGGGAACTACTTATACTTTACCTTGCCACCAGCACTCAACTTCCAAAGGAACTCTCCAGCCATGTGGGCGGCGGCACTAAAAACGTACGAGGATCCGGAAACGAATTATCTTTTCTTTCCGGAAGAGGTGGTGAAACGCACGAGAGAAGAGGTACAGAGAGATTTACTCAAACATAAACTAGCTCTCCAGCGGAACAAACACACTGACATTTGGATGATCATCTCTAAGGCTTTCCATACTCACTTCAAAGATGATCCACGAGAACTTCTGAAAGCAGGTAAGTGGGATGTGGTAGGGATTCACCAAATTATCCAGCAAGATCTTCGCAAAGACTTTCCGTATATCAGTGGTCCTAAGATGGCCAATTACTGGTTGTATATTCTCTCTCAGTATACGGATGCCAAGTTCAAGAACATGCAGGAAATCTCTATTATTCCTGATACCCATGTCTTGCAATGCTCTCTCCATCTGGGACTGACTGATGAGAAGATGGGCTCGCTTGAAGTAGCCGCGCTCTGGAAGGATCTACTTACTGGCGCAACAGTATCACCAGTAGAAATGCATCCAGTGCTCTGGAATTGGAGTAGGAATAACTTTTTGCCGAAAGTGTAGTTATAGATCTATGAAAAAGATTGCTATCGGTTGCAGTATGAAATATAGAAGTATTCTGAGTGATACGGTGAAAAAGCTTTCTGAAATGGGTCTTCAGCCTCTTTTTCCGAATTTAGACTATAGCAGTGAAAATGTTGATGATACGCTGGACGAGAAAAAAAGATTAGCCATGGAGCACTACCAAGCCATCCATGAGAGCGATGCGGTGTATTTCATTGTGCCAGGAGGGTACATGGGTACGAGCTGTAAGTTAGAGCTTGGCTATGCTATTGCTTTGAATAAGTCTATCTACTTTTCTGAGCCAACGAATGATCTAGCCTTGGATTGTTATGTGTCGAAGTTTGTGTCGCCGGATAGTCTGGAGGACTTTTTGAACGAGGCTTAAATCCATAAGCTGTTTATGAAAGCTATTTTAGATATTGGCACTCAATTACAAAATGAAGTGAAGCTGAGCAAAGCCAGTGTTACTGGTTATTCTATCGCCTGTGCGATTGTTACTGAGAATGGTGTTTATCTGGATCATAATCATGAACACGAAGCTTCGTTAACTTTTGAGCATGCTGAAGCAAGAGCGCTAAAGAAAATGCTCAAAAGTGAGTCATTGCCAAAGATTAAAAAGATTGTGATGTATGGTGAAGGGAAGGTACAAAAGTTTAAACATTATGTTCCTTGTTGTATCTGTAGTAATGAACTCAAACCCTATACTTCTTCAGAGACCGTCATTGACCTCATGCCACTGAAAGAGACTGATTCGATGCTCTCACTTAATTTCAATGAAGTGCTCGCGAGTTACGAATCGAAAGAATACTCAAAGATAGAGGCAGGAAGTGATCAGGCATACGCTCTGATACTAGAAGATAAAACTCTTTTAAATGAAAGGGATCGGAAGTTTATTCTTGATCTTGTTTCATTTGGACGGAAAAGTCATGTTTCTTTGTTTTTAACGGGGAGCGCTTCGGGGCGGCGGAATATTCTGATCAAAAACAAGTCTGAACACCTCCCAGCTCTCTGGCGAATTTTTTTGGTTTCTCGATGGAAGATTTTCTTCGCGTTCCGCGGAGGCTCTGATAGAATGCAAATGTTTGGAGTAGCTGGAAAGTTCGAATCGGAATTGGATTGGCTCGATCAATGACACTATTCATATCTCTCATGGAATCATCTTCGCCGACAATTTCGTGCGATCTCTCGGGCCGAGACCAATGGATGATCGAGGTCTTTGCTTCGACAAATGACGCGGTTTTCGTGACCGATGCAACTGGGGCAGTTTCGTTTCTCAATCAAAGGGCGGTAGAGCTTTCGGGATGGGAGGGATCAAGTGCGATCGGGAAGCCGATCGGAGATATCGTCCGCTTCTCGATTGGCGAGGCGGAGCAAACAGCTCTTTCTTCATCGCCTTACATCCCTGCGCGGTCTCCGCAAGAATTTTCCGGAAAGATATCTCTCATAAGGAAGGATGGGGCGGAAAATCCGATAACTGGCCGAGCGATCCCACTCTCCGGTAATCAGGGCGAGGGAGCTGGAACGCTCATCATACTGCGGGATGCCGCGGAAGAACATCGGCTTGTCCAGGCGAAAGATCATTTCATCTCGATTGTGGCGCATCAACTTCGGACGCCGCTCGGGAGTGCGCGATGGTGTCTTGATATGCTGCTTTCCGGAGACCTCGGGGATTTGCCGGAGGAAGCTCGGAAGGCAATCGCAAATCTCCATGCAAGCAATCAGCAGATGATCGAGCTCGTAAACGATCTGCTTGACATGGCGAAATTCAACAGAACCGGAGGTGTCGAGGAATCAATACTGATTGATCCGATGGAGGTAATCGGGAATGTCTTCCGGTTTCTCGAACTTGACGCGCAGCGGCGGAAAGTAATTCTCGGGAAACAATGCGATTCGGATTCCATCCGGGTTTTTGTCCCGCGTCGACGCTTCTATGAAGTGGTGAGGAACCTCGTTTCGAACGCGGTGAAGTACAGTGATCCTGGCGAGCGCGTATTGGTTTCGGTTTCGAGAACGGATGGAGATCGGTGTCGGATATTGGTGCGGGACGACGGAATCGGAATCCCGGCTGGCGAACAAGCGAATATTTTTTCGAAATTTTTCCGAGCTTCAAATGCGGTTCGGTCTCGGACTGAAGGTTCCGGCCTTGGACTTGCAACTGTGAAATTTTTTGCAGACGCATGGGGCGGTCGCGTCTGGTTCAAAAGTGTCGAAGGAAAGGGGACGACATTCTTTCTTGAGTTGCCGACGAAGGCGTCACATGAGAAAATAGTAAAGGAAGAAACACCTTCCTGACGCGGTGCGGTTGTCGTCCTCATATCACAATGTTATGACAGAAGAAATGCCTGAAATGGAAGCGAAAACAGCTTTGCTTCTCGTGGCCGAAGATGACCAGTTTTATGCCAACTTGTATCGAACAAAGCTGGAAAAGGAAGGTTTCAGTGTCGTCGTCGCGTCGAATGGAACAGAAACGCTTGAGCTTCTCAAGAAGCATCGGCCGAACCTGGTGATTCTCGATCTTATCATGCCAGAGACGGATGGTTTTGAGATTTTGAAGAAGCTTAAGAAGGAAACATGGGCAAAAAATGTTCCCGTGATCGTGCTTTCAAATCTCGGACAGGAGGAGGATATCAATCGCGCAAAGGAGCTCGGCGCCTATAAGTATGTCATAAAGTCGAATGTATCGATTCATCAAATGGTGGAGAGCGTCGAGGAGGCGCTCGAAACTGCTGCTCAGCGGACCCGCTGACTCCCTGGTTCTTTCTTTGTTTCAAATTTTTACGAGGATCTTTTCGAATTCACCCGGACAATCGCTTTTGCCGAAAAACTCTGAGAGGGGCTTCCTTGGGAGCATTTCAAAAAAAATTGTGTGATTTTTCGTATGCGCATTGATTCCAAAGCAGTCTCCCGGCTCGTCAAAGAGCTGCGCCTCATCTCCGATGAAACGCTTTCTCGGGTGGAATCATCGATCGAATCAGGAAAACGGGACCTTCTTTCGGCACTTGTGGAAGGGGGGTACGTTGGTGAACGGGAGGCGGCGGAGATAGCAAGTGATATCCTGGGCGTTTCTGTAGCGCGCGTTTCAGATATGGATATTCCGGACCATGTGCTGCGAGTCATCCCTTTTTCTGTGGCGCGAGCGGAGCGGATTATTGCGATTCGATTTGATGACCGCGGACTCGCTGTCGCTATGCAGGACCCGACGAATGTGCGAATACCGGATTTTCTCGTCAAGAAAACGGGGATGCCGGTGAGGGTCTTCCTTGCCGCTCCGTCCGATATCGATTTCGGACTCGGGCTCTATACTCGCGACCTCGGGAAGACGTTTGACGATATGATGTCCGAGCGGATAGCGAAAGCTGAAAATGAATTCAATCAAAATGAAAATACTTCGCAGGCGCCCATTATCCGAATCGTTGACACGCTTTTCCTTCATGCGTATCAAAACAAGTCGTCCGATATCCATATCGAACCCCGGGAGAAAAATTCCGTCGTTCGTTTTCGGGTGGATGGAATCTTGTACGATGTGTTGACATTTTCGGAAGCTGTCCATGAACAAGTAGTGGCTCGGCTGAAAGTCCTTGCGCGCCTCAGGACTGACGAACATTTTGTTCCGCAAGACGGCAAGCTTCGCGTCGAAATTGAAGGGAGTCAATCTCCCGTGGATATCCGGATATCTGTCGTGCCGACTACGAACGGAGAGAAGGTTGTGCTCAGGCTGCTTGCCGAGTATGTGAGGAGGCTTTCTCTTCCGACGCTCGGACTCTCATCAGCGAGTTTGGAGCGGGTATCCGAAGCCTATCGAAAGTCACACGGGATGATCCTCTCGACGGGTCCGACCGGAAGCGGGAAAACTACGACGCTATACGCCCTTCTCAAAATTCTCAATAAGCCGAATGTGAATATCATGACAATCGAAGATCCGGTGGAATACGATATTGAAGGCGTGAATCAGATGCAAGTGAATCATCGGGCTGGGTTTTCGTTTGCATCCGGTTTGAAATCCATCCTTCGGCAGGATCCGAACGTCATACTCGTCGGCGAAATCCGAGATAGTGAGACGGCTGGGATAGCTGTCAACTTGGCAATGACTGGTCACTTGGTGCTTTCGACTCTTCACTCGAATGACGCTGCCACGGCCGTGCCGAGACTTCTTGACCTGGGCGTCGAGCCATTTCTTGTTTCCTCAACAATTTCGGTTATCATTTCACAGCGGCTGGTTCGGAGAATTCACGAGCCGTGCCGCGTGAGCCGCGAAATTTCACTTGCGGACCTTCGTGCCCAATTGGGGGATGACGCGGTAAGGCGGGCATTTCCGGCAGCTATTTCTTCGAAAAAGTCGTCGGCTCGCGTCTATCAAGGAAAGGGCTGCGCTGTGTGTCATGGGAGCGGATACTCTGGGAGGATAGGAATATTCGAGGTGCTCTCGATGAGTGATCTTGTGCGGCAGTCTGTCGCAGAGCGGGCGACAGCGGCGGAAATTCAGGCAATCGCTAGGAGACAGGGAATGGTTACGCTCCTTGAAGATGGACTTGAGAAAGTCCGGCAGGGAATCACTTCTGTGGAGGAAATCGTTCGAGTTGCACAAGAGTAGTGCTGCCAATTTTATTTCTGTCGTACAGGAACAGGCTTATGTTTTTACAACGGGTACATTCTGTGGATCGGATGATGTTTGCTCGTCACCTCTCGACGATATTGAAGAGCGGCATGCCGTTTTTGGAGGCTTTGCGAGTCCTTGAACAAGAATCCCCGTCACCGGCTCTTCGAAGAATTCTCAATGCGGTGGCAAATGATGTTGAACGCGGAGTGAAGTTTTCCGCCGCGCTTGCGCGTCATCCGAAGGACTTTGACCTCTCTTTCGTGAGTGTCGCCGAGGTGAGCGAAGAATCCGGAACTCTCGTGGAAAATCTTGAGTTTCTTTCACATCAGCTTGCGAAGGATTCTAGAATGAAAAGAAAGGTTAGGGGAATTCTTTTTTATCCGGTCCTCGTTCTTATTTCGGCGGTTTTCATCGGATTTTTCGTTGGTATATTTATATTGCCGAAATTCCTCAATCTCTTCTCCGCGCTCGATGTTCAAATGCCTCTTCCGACAAGAGCGCTCCTTTGGTGCGTGCAATTCTCAGAAAGGAATGGGGTGGTCTTAGTGGCCGCTTTTTTCTCCCTGACGCTTGTATTCCGGTGGTCCCTTCGTTTTCCTCGGGCAAAGAGATTGTGGCATGCGATGAAATTCCGCATCCCGGTTTTCGGGAAGTTTCTGAAGAATGCCGTGGTTGCAGAATTCTTTCGCGGGCTCGGGATCATGATGCGAAGCGGCATACCGCTCATGCACGCGCTTCGAATTGAAGAACGAAGTTTCTCGAATATGGTATTTGATCGATATGCTGGAAAAGGCAAGGAAGGAGTTGCGTCCGGAGAAGAGTTTTCCAAGCTTCTTTCCAGGGGTGAGTTCCGAGAAGTGCCTCTTCTTGCGGTGAAGATGATTGCTGTCGGCGAACGAACCGGCAAGCTCGATGAAAGTTTTCTCTTCCTTGCGGATTTTTTTGAAGAAGAAGCTGACGTATCGGCACAGCGACTCGCGGCGGCTCTCGAACCGATTCTTCTCTTCATTATTGCTGGTATTGTGCTATTCGTGTCGCTTTCGGTGATTACTCCGATCTATTCCCTTACGGGATCGCTGAATCGATGATGTATGGGGAATGAGATTGACTCTCTGGAGAATAGTTGAAACCAAAAACCCCGCGTTGCGGGGTTTTTGTCTGCAAAGAACGAAAAATTTCTGTTAACTCCAGTGACTTCGAATCAAAACACATTTCCGACGCTGGCCAATGTTTCTAGAGGGAGGAAACTCGATTCGCATACTGCTTGAGATGCGAGATCTGCTGACTGCTCAGCTGTTTCGACTTCCCGATGGCCTCTTGAATAAGAGTCTTCGAAAACTCGAGGCTGGTTCCAGTGTTGATGCGACCGTGCGGAACGCGCTTCCGGAGATAGTCCTCGACGTATATCTTCTGCTCTTTCGTGATGCTTGAATCGGGATTCTTTTCGAGGTAGTTCTTGAGAGCCCGGCGCGCAAGGTGAGTCGCTCCATCTCCTCGGCTGGCAGACTCAATGAAGGCTGTATCCGTTTCCTTGCTCTCCATAGAAGGGCTTGCGCTGACTGGCTTTGTAGCAACTGCAGACGCTTCCTTTTTCGGAGCTGGCGCATCTTTGGTGTCTTTCGCAACTTCTTTTTCGGCAGCAGCGGTTTTGGTGTCTGGTGAGACTGCGTCGCTATCCGACTTGGAGTCGTCGCTCGCTTCTTCGGAAGATGTCTCCTCGCTGATCGACGGAGCCTGCGATCGCTGAGAGTATGAATAGATACCTCCGGCGATAGCAAAGACTACGAGGATGCTGAGGATGATGCGGAGATTATCCTCAAGCCATGCTTTGAAACCGCCTTCGCTTTCTTCATCGTCATCCATCTCTGTTAGTTCGTCATTCTCGTTCTTCATAGATATTCACCTGCCTTTCCAGTGTTACAGATAAAACAGTACAGCAGCTTTCGTTGAAGTGCAGTCGACCTTCCCACTTATTGTACGGTTGCCGACTTTGAGCGTCAACTGGACAAAAAATCAAGTTCCTGATTCTAACTTTTCCGAAATGTCACGGAGTTTCGGAAGAATTTCGCGTTCTGCGCTAAATGACAGATGGTCCGGGAGAAGCTGAATATTTTTTACTGGAGTAACTGGTGCGCATTCAGAGAGTTTGCATTCTCATTTTTTTTTGCGTTGAAGGTGAAGGATATCACCGATGTTGGAAATATATTTCTGTTGCTAAAAAATTACTCATATATTTTTCCCGACAAATTTTTTTTGGCATTCTGGAACAAAAAAATTATTGACGACACTTGTATTGCAAAAAAAAATCATGTATATTTTCTGTAGAGAATATTTTTTCTCAAAAAGAAAAATAAAACGGAAGGAGGTGACCATACTATGGCAGCAAAGAAAAAAGCAAAGAAGACCACAAAGAAGAAGGCGACCAAGAAGAAGAAAAAGTAGTTCTTCTGGTTTTGATCCGAATCGATAAACGCCCTGCGATTGCGGGGCGTTTCTGTTCTCCAAAAATGGAATGAGAACAAGTTCCGTTGCAGCAATAAAGAGAGGGTTTCGGAGTGAAGAGTGCGGAGGATTTCTTGGAGAAGTTCTTGCTGTGCAGAGCCTGCGGGTTTTCTGTTAGAATTCGATCAAGTCTTAGGATTTCGTTGCACGTTCTCTCTTTATCTGTTTTTTTGGCGGAAGCTTACCACATCGACGGGGAAGCGCGTTTGCTGGTATCTTATTCGAGCAGTATGAATACCTCGAGGAAAAAATTTGTTTTGTTCTTCGTTATCTTCGGGTTTGGTTTTCTTTTTGTGACCACTTCGCTTCTAGGATCAATGGGTCCGCGAGGTTTTCCTCAATCGCCCGATTCCATTCTTCAAACTGGTAGCGACTCGCCAGTAGCCTGGAAGAGAACCGCGTCCGCGATACTAGTGCCTGTCAAGATCATTTTAATAGGACCGTTGCTATTGCCTCAAATTCACTTCTTGAAAGAAGATCCTCCTCCTCCACTCATTGGCGTGTATCTTGTCTGCTATTGGAGTGTTCTTGCTCTGATTCTTCGGGCTCTTATTGGCAAGATTTTAAAGCGCTTCTGACGCTGTGAAGTGGATGAGTTTAACAAAGGGGCTAATCTTTCGCAATTTGATGGATTTTTGATGAAGTAGCTTCTATTTCACCAAACTAGTTCGAATCAGTTTGTTGAAGATGCCACAGTTTATTTTTATTTGCGAGTAAAATCAAATAATACAAAAATTTATATTGTGAGAAGTATTCATTCTTACGCAAGAACCGTTACAGATGAAGAGCTTTCGAAGGAAGGCATTGGAATTGGAAATGACTGGGATAGCAATTCTCCCCGGGTGTAAGCCCGGGGAAAGCGGACTTCGCTCCATGTTTCTTGTAGAAGAGAAAAGATAGAACATAGCTATGGAAATGATTAGTGTTATAACCCCTTGTCTCAATAT
This sequence comes from uncultured Bdellovibrionales bacterium, assembly GCA_964515255.1. GTDB lineage: Bacteria > Patescibacteriota > Minisyncoccia > Moranbacterales > UBA1568. Next base: position 9,035 of record CAZETL010000023.1, read on the forward strand.
TCGAAAGGATAGACGTGAAGAATTCTTCCATAAAATGATGGAAGGTGTACACAATCAGTCGTATCAGGGCGTTGAGCATATAGTTATAGATGGTGGTTCGGAGGATGGAACCCTGGAAGTACTGAAGGAATATCGCAGGCATGGATGGATTGGCACGCTCGTTTCTGAGAAAGATTCTGGTGTTTATGAGGCTATGAACAAAGGAATTGCTCTTGCTCGTGGCCGATATATAAACATAATGAATACCGACGATTATCCGATGGATGATAACTTTTTCTCGGAATCAATACTTGAACTAGAGAGAAGTGGGTGTGACTTTTCTCATGCTGACAGGATAATCCAGTCAAGAAGCGGTGGTATAGATACAGTAAAGAGGGGCGATGAAAGAGTAGCGTTTTTTCGTATGCCGTTTCGACATCAGACCATGATCGTCAGAAGAGATGTATATAACTCTATTGGTTTGTATAGTGAACAATACACGATAGCTTCGGATTATGATTTTATTTTGAAAATGCTTCTGGCTGGTAAAGTGGGAGTGCATATTCCCAAAGTCTATATCCGTTCTTTAGACGGAGGCATTTCATCCAATCGAGAGAAGTGTGTAGAAGAGATTCCCAATGTTATATACGAGCGCTACGGAAGAATCCTTAGCCTGTCTCGAGAGGACTGTAAAGATATCTATTTAAGGAAACCCTCTTTCGGTCTGCTGCTTAAAATACTCTGTATCCAGGACCGGAGAATACGGAATTCTTTGCTGTATGGTTTTAAACAGGGTTTGTTGGGACAATGAGACAGATGTCTGATCTACTCAATCTAGTATTGAATCCTTGCTTCTTCAAAACTGGTTCGAACTTCTTCTAGTGTTCGGAGCAGTGTCAAAAAAAGGCTTACATAAGCCTTACTTTTCTACCACGAAATGAATGCCTGATCTCAACACAAGATATGTGAATGAGACGATTGGGTAAAATACAGCCTACTCCGGAAACAGAGTAACCCCTTCTCTTTGTCAGAAAACCGTGATACTTTCTCGTATATGAGAAAGAAGCTTCTTTTTTCAATGTTAGCAGTTTTCCTCTTTGTGACGGGGGCTTTTTTCATATGGAAAGAAAAGGATTTAGCCTTGTATCAGATTCGAGTAAGCGGGAATCAAGCAAATACTCATTTGGTGGAGACTTCTATAGAAACGCCTGGCATTGGATACGATGCTTGGAAGGAAAGCCATTTAGAGAGAGTGCAGTTGGCTGGTTATTACTCTAAAGATTCAGAAGGGGCATATTGGTATCACATGAAAATTACTGGTGCAGATCCAGATACCTTTGATGTCTACAATGATCGCTATGCTCACGACAAATCGAATGTCTATTACGCAGGGAATAGTGATTTATATACCATTATCGGAGCTGATGCCACGAATTTCCAAGTACTAGGAGATGGGTATGCCAAAGACAAAAGCCGCGTTTACTTTCGAGGAGAGGAGTTAGCGGGTACGGATTCTGAGACGTTTACGAAATTGGGTCCGGTTGATGTTCTGTATGCCAAAGATAGGAATTACGTCTATAGGGAGAGTAAAAGACTCTCTGGGTTTGATGCTCAAAGCTTTCGTGTCTTGGAAAAATATGATCGATCACCTGTTTTTTTGGCCGATAAATACAAGGTAGCCATTGAGTCAACTTTAGATGCCGAGGATAAACTTCAGACTAAAAAGATAAAGGGAGCAGACCCTGCCACTTTTGTAGCCTTGGGGGGATTGTGGGGGAAGGACAAAACGCACACATTCTACGATACCAAGTTGATTAGTGGGGGAGATCCGGAAACGTTTCAGGTGCTAGGAACGAATAGTAGTGATTTTGGTCAGATGCCCTATGCAAAGGACGGGAATCATGTTTACTACCGAGACAAAATCCTTGCTGGCACTGATGCAGAATCATTTAGGGTGGTTGAAGATGCGCAGCTTATCCCAGGATATTTTGGAGAGGATGTCAATTCGGCGTATTGGGACGGTGATACATTCCCAAAACAAGATCTTATTTCCCTGCAGAAAGGGAAGATTCCCTCAAGCGCGAAAAGTTTGGGAAACAATTATTATCTGTACCGTGAGAGCATTTACCATTACGAGCCTCCGGTTCAAGCAGCTGCTTATTTTGGTCTAGTCTATGCACAGTATTCACCAGAGCAAGTCTTGGCTGACCCTGCTACATTTCAAGTCTTAAAAAACGGTTATGCTCGTGATAAAGAGTACGTCTACCATGAAGGCAATAAGCTCACTAATGATCCAGATCAGAGTTTTATACTCCTCAAACCCCCGTATTCCAAAACAAATAATGCCGTTTTTCTTTACAACAATGCTATAGAGGGTGCTTTGTCAGACTCTTTTGAGATTTTAAGTCGTGGATATGCCAAAGACGCCAAGTCGGTCTTTTACTCTGACAAACGAGTTACGGGAGCTGACTCAGCTTCATTTGAAGTTTTGGGTCAAGGATTAAGTTCAGATGAAGATGCCTGGGGTGGTAGACCGTTCTACTACAATTATGCTCAAGATGCTGGTAGCATATTCTGTGAAGCATCAAAACTACCTGATGCAGATCCAAAAACTTTTATTTTGAAAGGTAAGAATGATATGCCTCAGGATAAATTCCATCACTACGATGGATGTGAGGTAAGAGATTAGTCCTGATAAACCTTGCTCTTAGACCTGTATTTGATTCTGGAAATAGTGGAACGAGTAGCGGGGTAAAACCTATGCGCTTTGTTCCAGAAACCTTTTCAATCTAAAATAGTAGAACTTTGAGGCTTTATCTTCTTGTATAGAGGTTCTAATAGTGTTCATCAGGCGGAGCGTCTGACGGAAATATGCGCTGCGCGAAGTTTCCCGGCGAGGTCTTTCATGAACTCTATCCGGGCAGAGGGAAAAAGTTTTTTCGAAATATCGGAGATGCTTTTGCATTGCCCGGGATCAATCTCGAGGAGAATATGTGAGTTCGCTGGTTGCGGGCGGAGTCTTTCTCGGATCTTCGAGAAGTCAACGAGGAGTCGCCGTATATGGGAAAGGCCGTCTTCGCCGCTTTCGAGCGCTGTTCTTGGCTCATAGTTCCGGACGTCCTCCGGTGCTTCCTGATATTGTTTCTCGGAAAGATAGGGCAGATTCGCAGTGATGATGCATTGATCTATTCCCTGGAAGTATTTTTCTGGAATTTTTTGAAGGAGATCGGAGTGGAAGCATCGGATCGATCGGCTGGATCCGATATCCCGAATGTTTTTGCGGGCTACGCGAAGAGCGGGTTCCGAAAAATCCGTACCGATGAGGGAGATGCTTGCTTGGTCGACGGATCGATCGGCATCGAGTTCTTTTGCGACGGTTGCAACGATATTTCCGGATCCGGTTCCGACGTCGACAAACAATATGCGCTGTGGAGATATTCCCGGCCTTGGTTTCGCGGAAGAGCGCGCGAGTATTTCCAGAGCGTTTTCGACGAGGAGCTCGGTCTCGGGGCGCGGAATAAGTACGCGTTCATCTACATAAAAATCTTTGC
>CAZETL010000023.1:12574-14186 GCA_964515255.1 uncultured Bdellovibrionales bacterium
TAAGCGTATGTCGGTTGACTCGGAAGTTTCTTCCGAAGAATTCTTTTTGTCCGAGAATGAGGGCGATTGGCTTGCGATTCTCTCTTTCGGAGACGGACAGCAAGAATTTTTTAGCAAGCGACGACGGAACTCTGTATTCCGGATGCGCGATTATAAATGCCCTCTCTTTTTTTAGGATATTTGCAAGGAGGAGTTCGCTCTCCATGCGGGAGATGCGAAGCGACGGCTGGGTCGCGAGGAGCGTCTCGACGGAAGCGCTCATAGCGTTGAAGATTCCCTTTCGAGCCGACGCCGGACGTCTTCTTCTTCGAGCCGCTCGAGAAGTTTCTGGATGTTTCCTCCAAGAACTCCCACGACATCGCTCCAGGATTCTTTTATGCGGTGATCCGTGACTCGATCCTGAGGAATATTGTAGGTGCGTATTTTTTCGCTTCGATCTCCCGTTCCGATTTGGCTGCGGCGCGTGTCTCCCTCTTCTTTTGAACGGCGTTCTTCCTCCGCCTCAAGGAGTCGTGAACGGAGAACCCGAAGCGCCTTGTCTTTGTTCTTATGCTGAGATTTCTCATCTTGGCAGGTGACGATTAGTCCGGTTGGGATATGTGTGATGCGCACGGCGCTTTTTGTAGTATTGACGGATTGTCCACCCGGTCCGGATGAACAGTATGTGTCGATTCGAATATCGTTCGGCTGGATGACAAGATCAGCTTCTTCCGCTTGCGGCAACACGGCAACCGTTGCGGTCGAAGTGTGGATCCTTCCGGATTTTTCAGTTTCTGGTATGCGTTGCACACGGTGTACGCCCGACTCATATTTCATCAGGCGGAATACTTCCGGACCGGAATGCCGGTTTATTTCAAAAATAATTTCTTTGAATCCCCCGAGCCCGGTTTCATTGGAATGGAGGAGTGTTGACTGCCAGCCGAATCTTTCGGCGAGGCGAGCGTACATGCGAAAAAGATCGCCGGCGAAGAGAGCGGACTCTTCACCGCCGGCTCCCGCGCGCACCTCGACAATGACGTCTCGCATATCGCGCGGATCCTTCGGAAGAAGGGCGCGTTTGAGAGTGGTTTCTGCTTCGGAGAGATCTAAGGCGAGGCGGGAATTTTCCTCCATTGCAAGCGTTTGGAGTTCGGCGTCGGTTTCCGTATTCACGATAGCCGCATTTTCTTGCATTGAAAGACGTATCCGGTCGATCTTATCGGCGGAAGAAAGTATGGATTCGAGTTCGGCTCTTCGCTTTCCGAATTCCGCGAGTTTTCCATGATCCGAGGCGAAATTCGGATCGGACAGAGATCCTTCGATGGCATCGAATTCTTTGCGAAGCGAGAGGAGGAGATCTTGTATCATAGGGATGACTTCGAGACGAATCTGCTTTTTACACGAGGGCGTGAACCCATGGTTCTTTGGGAAAAGCTCTTAAGGGCGGTACTTTCCCACGTTGAATTGAGAATTTTCCGTGGTCTGAAACCCAAAGCATGGAATTCTAGACGGAAAACAAAGATCTTTTTTCGGACGGCTTCGCCCTTTGTAAGTATACTGCATGCGGGGCGTATTTCCATCGGGATCGGGGCAACAAAAAACGATGTCTCCAGATCGGATGCACCGTCTTTTG
>CAZETL010000024.1:0-13590 GCA_964515255.1 uncultured Bdellovibrionales bacterium
GTATATCCATGCGTGTTTGAAGAGGTGTCTTTTGTAGTCATACCATTCGTAGGATGCACGGTACATCCGGATGCCCTCATTTTTGCAGAGGGTGTAGAAAAATTCGTAAGAATGTCTGTATTGTTCATCATTGAATGGACGACTTTTCCTCCAATCACTTCTCCCGAAAAGAATGAGAATTTTTTTCATAACGGTTGCACGAGGAGCTTCATGGTTTAGCTGCCAAGAATTTACTATTGGACATGATGTAGAGTACGTTCCTGTGCTCTTCATTATTCATGTTTTGTTTTTCTATTGGTCTTCTTGGCTCAGTTATGCAGCCTAGTTTTTCTGAAAAATTTTCTTCACACTCTCTTTGGATTCTTTTTGATAAAGAGGATTTTTCGAGGCAAAGTTTTGTTGCGACAAGGAATTCTACTTTGTTGTCAATAGAAACGAAGTCAAAATGTTTCTTAAGAATCTCTTCAGAGGTAGTAAGCATGTCGATATACACGCCGACATTGTTTTTCACTGGTTTATTGTAAAATTGCGATTCTCCGATGATGCAATGGGTAAAATAATAGAGTTCCAACTCGGCATACTCCTGAGCATTGACGGGGTACTCTTTTGCTATGTCGAGAAGTTGTTTTGGATGAAAAAGATTCTCATTGCACAATATCCCTCGTGTTAGATAGAGAAAGTTTATGCCAAAAGTAGAGAGTGAGATCAGTGATGAAGGGTCATTAAGAAGTAGCTGCGCGTTTTCCTGAAGAGTTTTTTCAGGGAGTGTTTTCAGGATTTTTTCTCGGATATCTTCTTTGAAGAGGGTATTAAGAAATAACCACTTGAAAAGAATAGTATTATATCGGATGACCCAGGGGTATTTTTCAAGAGCTTTTTTTCTTAGAGAGAGAAATCTTTTCGGATGCTCAAGTACTGGGCTTTTTGAATTTTCGAGGGACTCATCAAGGTTTCCAAGAAGAATTCCCTTTAGTGTGGAAATATTCTCTTTGTAGGTTGTTTTTTGTGTCCAAAGAAACATTCGTGAATTGAAATGAAATCGCTTATTTTCTGAAAGTGATGTCATATTTCTGATGTAGGATGACAAAACTTTCTGAGCAATCGATTCCACTTTCTTTTTTTGTGCCATATGTTACTTGCTCACATCAACCAGGAATTTCCGCAGATTCTTTTTTCCAATGATGACAGGATACTCCAATTCTGATCGATCAATAATGGTTACTTTTGCCGGTATCGAGAGAGAGTTTATTACGAGTTGTATTTCTATCTTTACTCGGTAAGTTGTGCCTCTTGTAGATTTTACAGGAACGGTGGAATCGACATCTGGAATGCTTTCAAACATTTTCCAGCGCGTCTTGCGATCAAGTTCCGAAAGCTCTTGCCAAGTTTTTTGTACATTCTTGTAGCCGTTTACGGTTTCTCCAAATCCCAATTCCCGTGCAAGTTCGGTGTCTATCGAAGTTGAGTCGGCACCGGTGTCTATTTTCGCTTCCACTTCTATTTCTTTCCCGTTCTTTCCGATCAGCTTTACTTTCTCAACCGTGCCGATGATTTTTTTGCCGGAAATTTCCTCGAGCTCTTCTTCGATTTCGCCGCCGAAAAGATCCATGCCGACTCGGACGCCTTTCTCCGTTGTTTTGACAATGAGCCCTGAAACACGTTCGAGGCGGCCTTTGAGTCCGTCGAGATTGGCGACTTGAATGGAGAGTCCTGGGCGGGCGTTCAACTCTAGAAAGACCGGGCCGCGGTCGCGATCGATCGCAATGTCGGCGCCGAGGAATCCGAGCCCAGAAACCTTTTGCGCTTCGACCGCCATGCGGAGAATTTCTTTCCAGTAGGGGATTTTGATGCCGGAGAGTCGGAGGCGCGTTCCGGGTACGAAGTCTATGATCCGGTTTTTTCCCCAGACGGCGGAAGTGGTGGTGCCGGAGGCAAGATCGATGCCGACGCCAACGGCGCCCTGTTGGAGATTGGCGCGGCCGTCGGACTGCTTTGTGGGCAGGCGGAGCATCGCCATTACGGGGATGCGGTTGTACACGATGATGCGGATGTCGGGAATTCCCTTCCAAGAATAGAGCTTGAAAAGTTTCAGGAGCTTCAATCGTTCCTCAAAGAAGGCTGTATCAGTTGTTCCTGCAAGCGAGAAAGATCCATCGAGAATATTTCGGATATGCGTGCGAAGATCGTCTATCGTGACAAGCGAACCATCGGCTTTGATCCATGTGTCGTCGATGTCTCGCTTCTTGCCGTAGACGACGAGGATTCCTTCGCCTCCGAAACCGCGGTTTGGCTTTAGGGCGAAACTTCCCGGGAGCGACGACCAGTCAAATCGATCGAGTTCTTCGATGGTTCGAATGCGCGCGATGAGCGCGGGCGTCGGAAGAGCGTGTTTCGCAAGAAGTCGCTTGCAGGCGATTTTTTCATCGGCAAACCGCTTCGCGCGCTTTGGATTGGACGGCCGAAGATAGCGGAGATTCCGCGCGTTCATGCCGAGAATATTCCGGCTTCGCTTCCAAGATTCGATGAGATGAAACATAAGCGGCGGCTCCTTCGTTTACGACCTCAGGAGTTTTGAAAATCGAATGTACTCCGAGAGGCGGAGACCCGTCCATCTGCCAAGAAAGATGTTGATGGGAACAGTCAAGAGAATGATCCACGGAGTCGAAAGAAGAAGAGTGGCGAGCCATTCGGAGCGCGCGAGAAAATAGCCGATGAGTGAAATGAAGAGTGTTTCCGTTGCGAGAAGTATGGCGGCTCGGTCCCCCTTTTCGATTTGCGTTGCAACGAACTTCTCGACAAGCGCGATCATAATGAGAAGCGGAAAGACGGAGACCGAGGCAAGGCCGGTTCGGTGGAGCGATCCGCCAACGGAAAGAATGAGGAGGATAACGAGGGCAATAATGGTGAGAGTAATGGCAATTCTCGGGAGATAGAGAATTCTCAGCTTTCGGAGCACGAGCCGAGAGAGGAGTCCGATAAGGATAATGGCGACGAAGATAGCGACGCCGTATTTCAGCCCGCCCGGATCAAAGGCAAGGAAGGCGAAGGTAACAATCGACGGCGTGTAAATGCCGAACGCCTTCACGCCGACAACTTGGCGGAAGAAAGCAACGAGCGTGACGACGAGCGGAAAGAGGAGGAGAAACTTGACGCTTTCGACGGGAACGCCGGAATTGACGAATGAGGAAAGAATGGGATGGATCGACATAGCCGAAATCAAAAAAAATAATCGAAGTCCGGTTCAACGTGTTCCCCGAGAGCTTTTCACTGCGAATGGATTATGGAACGATACGACCGACTGTTGGTGTGGCAGATAGCGAGAGCGAGAGCATCCGCAACATCATCAGGCTTTGGGGTGGAAGAAAGTTTCAGAATGGTTTTCACCATGGCTTGCATTTGTTTCTTGTCGGCTCTTCCGTAGCCAGTGAGGGATTGCTTTACTTGGAGGGGAGTATACTCGAAAAGTTTTATGCCAAGTGTCTCAAGTGTCAAGAGGATGGCGCCTCGGGCCTCGCTTACCGATATGATGGTCTTCTGGTTTTTGAAGAAGAATATTTTCTCAACGGAGGCTTCGTTTGGAGCGTACCGGAGGATAATTTCTCGGAGATCGTGCGATATTTCGGAAATCCGTTCCGATATGGTGAGGGTTGATTTCGTTGCAATGTGACCGGAGGCATGATGCTGGAATCGGCTTCCTTCCACATCGAGTATACCCCACCCGACGATCGCTGTCCCGGGGTCGATTCCCAATACGCGCATAAGATTTCCTTTCAGGAAGAGTGAAGGTTCATGTTGAAACAATCTTTCGAATCTTGAATGCGTCGCGTTTAGAGGGCGTTGTCGTAGATCTCGTCGACATCGTCAAGGTCATTGAGTTTTTCGAGAAGACTTTCGAGTCGCTCGCGAGCGGACGTTTCGATGCGAACGCGCTCGTTCGGCCGAAATACGATAGATGAGTCGGCGACAGAATAGCCTGCTTTCTCGAGGGATTCCTGCGCTGATCGAAGCTCGGGAACGGCGACGAAAACAAACAAGGTTTGCTCCCTTTGGTTGTATTCAATGTCTTTCGCTCCAGCCTCGATTGCTGCGAGCTCGGCAGCGTCGAGTTCCTCGGGGAGCATTTCAATGCGGATCTCGCCGACTTCTTCAAAAAGGAAAGAGATTGATCCGGTTGGGACGAGTTTCCCGCCGTTTTTTGTGAGAGTGCTTCTGATGTCGCCGACGGTGCGATTCTTGTTCTCCGTTGAGGCGCGGATTATGAGAGCGATATTTCCGGGGGCGAAACCCTCATACACGAGCTCTTCTATTTGAGAACCGTCTTTCAATTCTCCGGTGCCGCGTTGGATAGCCCGATCGATGTTTTCCCTCGGCATATTGAATGCTCGAGCCCGATCGATGGCGAGTCGAAGTTTGAAGTTGGTATCGGGGTTTCCGCCGCCTTCGCGAGCGGCAATGGTGACGGGCCGCGCAAGTTTCGTAAAGACTTTTGCCCGTTTCGCGTCATTGATTCCTTTCCGATGTTTGATTCCGGCCCAGTGAGAGTGTCCCGACATACCCTTTTCGTGTAAAGATTCCTCAAGCTGGCGACAGTGTATCGGCTTTGGAGAGTTCTTTCAAGGGACTGATTGTTTTTCAGAGCGGGATTCTATTTCAAAACGAGTGCCAGAGGAGTTATTTATTGTTCCTATTGCAAAAGATTTTTCTTTGAAGTTTTCTTTCCTTGGTGGAAAGCTTCCTTTACGAATTCCATTTCTTCGCCATGCATGTCACGAGCCATATCCATGATGGTGTCTTTTATGTCATACGGATTCGGAACCTTGTGAAAGAGAAAGCGTTCTTGTTCGCCGGCGCTTTGGACGTAGACGTCGCCGTAACCGAGAATAGATGGAAAGAAACCGTTTACTTCGCTTGTTGTGTCTTGGATTCGGAAGAGGAATATCTCACTCATGCTCCGCATGAAAAGTCCCCGTTGCTCGATATTTACGATGCGCTTATTGGTGATGATCCAGACATCGAGGTAGTAGTCGATCCACACGAGGAAGCCGAAAAACCAGAGAAAAATAAGGAGGGTGCTTTCGATGAAAGAAAAGAGAGCTCGATCGACGTTTCCTAGAAGTTCTGGAAAGAACACTCCGAAAAGGAGAAACGATCCGCTAATGGCGAGGAGTCCAACCACGAGGGGAAGGAATTGCACGAGGATATTGAACCAATGCCGATGGATAACGAAAAGAATTTCTTCATCGTCGTCCTGACCCTCGAATCGACATGTTTTGTAGCGAGCTCGGTCTGAAATCATCATAGAAAGAAGCGCGAAGTTTTGATTGTGATTCGAATGATCCCTGGTTTTGTGTGGAGGAACCACTATTCTACCGAACAAGTTTAGAAAGGCCCGTCATTTGCCTGTGGAGTAATCGGGAGAAACGTCCCAAGCTGATCAAAGGGGACAGAAAAGAAGAGTGCGGCATTGATGGCGACGAGCAGGATCGTCCCGACGACAAAGAAGAGAATGGTGAGTCTTGCAACCCCGCGGTTTATGGAGTAGTTCGCGAGATGAAACACGACGAACGAGCCTGCAAAAACGACGCCAAGCACGAAGAGTGCGTAGAATGGTCCGATGAGATTTCGCATACACTTATTATACCACGAAGAAAGCCCAGGAAGCTTTCGAGGGAGCTACTGCTTCCTCTCCTCGGAACTTTCCTCGGGTGGAGTCCGTTTTTTTTTGAGAAGGGTCTTAGAAGAGTTTCTTTGCGTGATCTGGCGGCTGAATCTGTCCGAGGTGCCGATAGGCTTCCGGGGTAACGACGCGCCCTCGGGGAGTGCGGGCGATGAGTCCGAGCTGGATAAGGAAGGGTTCGTAGACATCTTCGATTGTTTCCCGTTCCTCGCTTGTTGCCGCGGAGAGGGTTTGAAGCCCGACTGGTCCGCCGCTGAATTTCTCGATGATGGTCGAAAGAATATGCCGATCCGTCGGCTCAAGCCCGAGGTGATCGATTTCAAGAAGACCGAGCGCTTCTTCGGCGAGAGCGGTTGTAATGGTATCCTGATCCTTCGTCTGAACGTAGTCCCGAGTGCGTTTTAGGAGGCGGTTCGCGACGCGCGGGGTGCGTCTGCTTGCGCGAGCGATTCGCGCTGCGCCATCTGGTTCGATGCGTATGCCGAGAATCCCGCTCGATCGCGACAGAATGCGAGCGATTTCTTCTTCGGTATAGAACTCGAGCCGATGTACCGAGCCGAAACGGTTTCGCAAGGGATTGGAAATGGCTCCGAGCCGTGTTGTCGCGCCGATGAGGGTGAACTTTGGGAGGTCGAGCTGGATTGTGCGCGCCGAAGGACCCTTGCCGATAATAATGTCGAGTTTGTAATCTTCCATCGCCGGATAGAGCACTTCCTCGATGAGCTTGTTGAGGCGGTGGATTTCGTCGATGAAGAGAACATCGCCATTTTCAAGGTTGGTGAGGATTGAACCGAGATCGCCGACGCGCTCGATTGCTGGACCGCTTGTTACTTTCATGCCGACACCCATTTCTTTGGAGATGATGTGGGAGAGGGTGGTCTTGCCGAGTCCGGCCGGTCCGTAGAAAAGGATATGTTCGACTGGGTCGCCGCGTTTTTTCGCGGCGTCTATGCCGATTTTGAGATTCCGCTTGATCTTTTCTTGGCCGATGTATTCGCCAAAGCCCTGGGGGCGGAGGGTGGTGTCGAGCGAGGAGTCGTTTTCTTGGGAATCGGGGGAGGCAACTATGGCCATAGGGGAAATAGTGGAATGAGGATAGGTGAAGCGAGCTGATCGACTGCCTCTGGATCCAAGCAGTGTAGCACTTCTTGACAGAAAAATAAACCCGTGCTAATCTTGCCAGTTCCGCGCACTGTCTATGTTTTTTGACAACACGATCGGAATAGTATGACTTGTGCCGGGTATCAGGCATTGAACACTCAAATTGAACACTCAAACAAACTCGCCGGTCTGTAGACACTTGGGGACTTCTATCTTTTGTCCTCAAACCTGGGAGCTTTCGTCCAGATCGGGCGGGAGGGTTTCGGCTCTCCCGTTCCTCGACACCGCTCCTTCCCTTGGGGAGCTTCTCTTCGAGGATCCGTCTACAGGCCGGCGGGGATGTTTTCTCGTCAAAATATTTTTTTCTTTCAATCTGGTAAGTTTGGCGGAGAAAGGAAATGAAGAGCTTGAACTTGAAATGGTGGCACCTACTCCTTTTCCTAAATCTTCTCGTTCTGATAATTCTCAGCGTCTTGACTGCCGCTGTGAATGGCGGAGCGGGGAAGGACAATGAAATGAAGGAGGATGTCGGGTTTGAGATGCGGTTTCTTGACGATGCTCCGAGCGTCTTGTCGTGGAATGAACTTCAGGATGGCATGATGCGGAGCGGCATCGTCTTCTTTAAAGTCGAACCTGCTGCGGACAGTTCCGGGATCACAGTGGCTGTCGTGACGCGGTTGCGGGACGCCATGCCCTTCCGTGCGATTGTTCCCGCAGGATGCAATGCTGTCTCTCAGCTGAAGCCGGGAGATCCGGTCCGGCTCATTGCGCTGCGCTATCAGGTTGCACTTAGTCAGTGGGTTCATTTGTTTGTGCTCGAGTGCCCTTAAGGGGCGGGAGGTAGGTGATGGAAAAGATCGGAAGCGTGGCTTTTGCCTTGCTGGATGTCGTTGGGATATTGATCCTGTCGTGCATCTTCGTATTCCTTTTCTGGAAATTGCGTGCCGATTGCAGCGAAGCTAGCAGGATCCAGGAGGATGCGGATGAATCGCCGCTGAAGAAATTTTTAATGGCCGCTTTTCAGGACATTCATCTGATAGCTCCAGCGAGCCCGGGAATTTTTCCGTTCGGGTGGGATGAATCCTCGGCCAGAATTCTTCGGACTGCTTTAGCTAAAAAAGCCATTCCAGAGGAGGAAGTCCTCAATCAGCTGGGTGAACGGCTAAAGATTGCCGGGCGGCGCTGCTTTGAGCAGCATCGGGACTATAGGGTGCATCCGGACCGTGTCACTCATCCGGCGGCACTCGCGTTCGCGATCCAATGCGGCGAACTCACTCCGGAAGAGATTGCTTCGATCCGCTTCGATCATGGTCAAACACCGGAAACGTTCATCGAGGAGTGCGGCAATCCGAATCTCGTCGAAAAAACATTCCAATCGCTTTTGCCGCACGAAAGCGAATAGTAGACAGCGAATGAAACTTTCTTTTGGCGGATACTTGTAACAGGGTATCCGTCTTTTTTTAACTCTTTTACTTAGAGTTAGAGATGCACAACGCGGAACACTTCATCGAGAGAAGTTTCGCCGTCTATCGCGCGGAGTACGCCGTCCATCAGCATGGTGATCATGCCGTTTTTGACGGCGGTTTCTTCGATCTCGAGGTTGAGCGCGCCCTGCATGATGAGGTTTTGGATTTCCTTGTCGATTTCAAGAACTTCACTCAAAACGATGCGCTTTTTGTACCCGGTTCCGCTGCACTTCTCGCAGCCGCCGGCAACCCAGTGTTTCTCGGGAACGCCAGGGACAGGGACGCCGGATTTTACATTGAACATGTTGAGGACTTTTCCGACTGTCTCTTTGAGATCCCCGTCGAGAGGAGCTTCTTTCTTGCAATCGCAGAGACGGCGGACCAGGCGCTGGGCCATGTAGGTGCCGCCAGCGTTTACGATGTCGTCGGGGCGGACGCCCATCGAGATAAGCCGCGGTATGGATCCGGCGGCGTTATTGGTGTGGAGCGTCGCTATGACGAGATGTCCCGTGAGTGCAGCTTGAAAGGCAATGCCCGCGGTCTCATCGTCGCGGATTTCGCCGATCATGACGATATTCGGGTTTTGCCGGAGGAGGGATCGGAGCGCGGACGAGAACGTATAGCCGCCTTCTTCGTTCACTTGTGTTTGCAAGATGCCGGGCAACTGGTATTCGATCGGATCCTCGACGGTGATAATCTTTATTTCGGGCGTCTTCACGAAATCAATGAGGCTGTACAGCGTCGTCGTTTTTCCGCTTCCGGTCGGACCGGTGTTCAGGATAATGCCTGTCGGATTTTTTGCTCCCGAAAGAATGCGACGAAGCGTCGCTTCTCGAATGCCGATCGAGCGGATATCGAGAGCGACGGCACCTCGGTTCAAGAGACGCATGACAACCGTTTCGCCGTATCCTCCGAGAATGACCGAGACGCGGACGTCGAATTTTTGTTCGGTGGTGCCGGGGAGGGGGGATTCGGTGCGAACCATGAATCGGCTGTCTCGGACGCCTACCTGCTCTTCCGTCCGGAGTCCGGAAAGAAGCTTGATATCGCCGAGGAGTGAAGGATATTCGTTTGCCGGGATCGTCGCGACTGTTTGCAGGATGCCGTCGATGCGGAATCTGATATCGACGGAAGTTTCTTGCGGTTCGATATGAATGTCGTTTGCGTTCGAGAGAAGCGCTCCGGCGAAAACATATTTAAGTGCGGTTTTCTGATCGGATCCTTCGACGAGAGTTTGGAAATGTTTGAATGAATCAAGTGACGATTGAGTTTCGCTGACGATAGTATCGGGAATCGGGAAAGCTCGGGCGAGCGTCTGCGCCATGAGTTCGTCGTAGAGGTCCTTGAGAAACTCAGTCTGTCCGGTAACGCGCCATACTTCATCGAGGGAAGTGATGCCTTCGACTGCCTTCAATATGCCGTCTTGCGCCATGGTAACCATCCCTTCTTCGAGTGCCTCGCGAGTGATTTCGTTTTCACTCGCCATGTTCGAAACTTTTTCGGCGATAGCGTCGCTTAGCGTGAGAACCTCGAAGATTCCGACGCGTCCCTGGTATCCTGTGCCGTTGCAACGGGCGCAGCCTTTCGGGTGCCAGAGTTTCTCTATGGTTTTCGGTATGTCTATCTTCGCTTTTGGAGAAATGAGGGAGAGGATCTCTTTGAGGGAGCTCGCGGTCTCTTCTGCTGGTTCATAGGACTCCTTGCATTCGGCGCAGAGGCAGCGTACGAGGCGCTGGGCGATAAACGCGTTGATGGCGTTTGGAATAGTGTTCGGCCGCACGCCCATTTCAACGAGCCGGGCGACGGATCCGGCGGCATTGTTCGTGTGGAGTGTCGAGAGGACGAGATGTCCGGTGAGGCCGGCGTTTATCGCGATATTCGCCGTCTCATCGTCGCGAATTTCGCCGACGAGGATAACGTCGGGATCTTGGCGAACTATCGATCGGAGACCCATTGAGAATGTGTAGTTATTGCCCTTCGATATCTGCGTCTGGGTGATATTCGCTATCCGGTACTCGATAGGATCCTCGATGGTGATAATCTTTGTTCCCGGATCGTTCAGTTTTCGGAGGATGGCGTAGAGCGTCGTCGTTTTTCCGCTTCCGGTCGGACCGGTGTTCAGGATGACGCCGGTCGGCTTCTGAAAGGCTTTCTCGACTTGTTCGAAGGCGAGTCCGCGGAGACCGAGCGTTCCGATATCGGCAAGTGCGGTCTCTTCGTCGAGGAGGCGGATCACGAGGCTCTCCCCGTAATTTCCCGGAATGCTCGAGACGCGCATATCGATGTGGCGGCTCTCGAGAAGAAGCGAAAAGGATCCATCCTGGGATTTGTCTCGGATATTCAACTTCATTTTCGAGAGCATTTTGACGCGGGAGAGAAGAAGGGGATAGATGCTCCCCGGGAAGCGCCCGATATCTTGGAGTACGCCGTCGATGCGGTAGCGGAGGCGTATCTCTCCGCGCTCCTCTGGCTCGAGATGGATGTCGCTTGATCGGAGTTTGATGGCGCCAACGAGAACCGTCTCGAGGATTTGTGTCGTCGGTATGGTAAGAATTCTCTCTTTGAGCGCAATGAGATTTCCGAATTCCCGCTCAAATTTTCCGAGGTCGTCATCCGAAAGGGAAACCTTGAGATGATCGAGGTAGTCGAGGAAAATCGGCTTCCGGTAGATACTCCAGACATGTTCGACCGAAGAGCGGGATGCGACGTAAATCTTTGCCATCCAACCCTCTCGGTCCTCGAGGGATTTAATGTAGCTGAGCGCGTTTTGGTCGTTTGGGTCTATGGCGGCAATACGAACCTCCTTACCTTTTTTCTGAAAGAGTGCGATGCCAAGCGATGTCGCGTCTCCTTCGGGAATGATTGAGACGTATTCGTTATCCACGGGGAATATATGGAGATCGACATACGGCAAACGAGAAGCGTGAGCGAGCGTCGCCGCTTCGTTTTCTTCGGACGATCGTTTAAGGGAACTGAGGATTTTCGAAGTTTTCTTTTCGCGCTCAAGACGGAACTCGTCCGATCCGCTCCGAGAAACGACTTTTACCATAAATGTGGAGAAGCGAAATATATCGAATTCAGTATATCATGAACGCCGCAGCTGTGCGGTGAGTATTGACGGGTTGCAGGCAAGATGTCGCACATTGTGATATACTGGCCGCATACTTTTCGCCGCATTTTTTATGTCGCAGTCGCATGGGTTGGGGAAGGGCCTCTCGTCACTCATTCCTCAGAAGGGGAATGCCGTTCCTGCTTCGGCATCGAGTGTTCGTTTTGGTTTCGAGCCGGTCGGAAGTTCCGCTTCGGCTCCAAAATCCACCTCTCCGTTTTCAGTGGTGGCGCGTCAACCTAAGATTGACCAAAGCCAGAGCTCGGTGAAGCCAAATACTCCACCGTCTCCTCGCTTGGTTCCCACTTCTCCGGCCGCCGCCATTCCGGCAAAAGAGGATGTGCAAAAGGTATCGGGGACCGAAGGGATGATTCTTGTACCGATCGGGGATATTGTTCCGAATCCGCATCAGCCGCGCATCCAGTTTAGCGAGGATAAATTACTCGAGTTGTCTCAGTCGATTCGAGAGCATGGCATTTTGCAGCCGCTTATCGTTACGAGAATCGGAGACAAATACGAACTTATAGCAGGAGAGCGAAGGTTGCAGGCGGCAAAAATGGCCGGACTTCCAGAAGTTCCGGTGGTGATTCGGAAGGCGGATGATCAGGAAAAATTCGAGTATGCCATTATCGAGAACATACAGAGGCATGACCTGAATCCGATAGAAGAAGCTCGTGCGTATGACCGTCTTTCGAAAGAATTTAACCTTTCGCAGGAGGATATTTCCAAAAAAATGGGGCGGAGTCGGAGCGCCATAGCGAATACTATGCGCCTTCTTCATCTGCCAGTTGAAATCCAGCGCGCTGTCGCGACCGGGAAAATATCCGAGGGGCACGCGAAAGCGCTGCTCGCCATCGATCAGCAAGAAAAACAAAGAGCGCTTTTCGAGCTTATCATCCGGGATGATTTGAATGTTCGAGAGACAGAGATACGCTCTCGAGAAATCTCCAGCAAACCGCCAAAAAGAATTATTTCCAAAGACCCGAACATTGAAGCTCGCGAGCGGACGCTCTCTGAAATATTTGGAACGAAAGTCCGCATCGCGAAGACGGGATCCGGCGGATCGATACGCATCGAGTATTTCTCGGACGAGGAATTCGGATCGATTTTTTCCCGCCTTGCGGGAAATGACGACTTTACTTCACACGGTCCTACTCCGCCGAAAGCGGATTTGTGAAATGAGAAGGAGTATTTACGAGATCATCGCGTAAAGATGCTTCGGACTATTTTTCCGAGATCTCACGCATTTGAAACTTACCGCAGAAGTGTTCTGAATTGTTTCGTGGTCCTATTTCGGGTGCGCCAAAAATATGTTCGAAGGGTATCGCGAGTCCGGCAAGGAAAAACCAAATGTAACCGCTCAGACTCTTGCTCGAGAGTCATTCCGGGAACTTCTCTATCAGGGAGGTTCTTTTTTGAAGGATCGCCGCTTTTCCCGCGAAGGAGCTTTTAAGTATTTTTGTCCCGAAGAAGATTTGAATGGCGTGCTCGCATTGATGGGTCGCACGGAGGATTTCTATTCAGTGGTCAAGGAAGCTGACATGATAGTCGGACTTTCAAAACTCCAAAAGGACTCCCATGATGAAGAAACTATCGTCATTAGTTTCCTTTCTATTGATCCTGAATACGAGGGAAGGGGATATGCTTCTGCATTGGCGAGGGAGATATTCCGATTTGCAAAAGAAAGAAATTTCACTATAAAATCCTCCAGGTATTCCGAAAAAGGTCTCGAGAAATTGCAGCCGATTTTCAGGCGGCTGGCCAGTGAGTTTGGCGTGCGGTTTGCCGATGCAGGTTTAGGATCCTGACTTCCTGCATGTGGACGGCTCGGAGAATATTTGCTAGAACGTGTCTGTCGGGAAACCCCGGCTGCCGCAGACTTGCGGCAAAATCAAGATCTTTTACAAATGGGTAAAGAGGAGAGAAGAAATGTCTGACTTGAAGCGGTATGAGTTTTCCGTAGCGTGGTCCGAAAAGAACGGCAACTCAGGCGTCAAGTGGCTCACTCTGGGGAATATGACAGTGATGAACGGGCTATTTATTTGTTATTGAAGGATCCGGAAAGTTTTGTCCAATTGCTCATGATGCGAGAAGGGATTGTCTCGATTACATATCGTCTCCGGCAAGGAGATCAGGATGTCGTGCCAGAGACAGTCAAAACAAAAACTTAGTTTGGGCGAGCGAGAAGGAGGGGTAAATGGCAGATAAGCCAGAGAGGTATGTGGTGCATATCTCGT
>CAZETL010000025.1:0-13133 GCA_964515255.1 uncultured Bdellovibrionales bacterium
CAGTAGTGCCGCTTGTGAAGATAATTTCATTAGGGGTCGCATTGATCCAATCCGCTATTTTTTTGCGGGAGTTTCCATATTCAATTGTAGCGCGCTCGGCAATCGGATACAGTCCGCGGGCGATATTTGCCGGATACTTTTCGAGATATTCCACTTCTTTTTGGATAACTTTTTCTGGGACAAGATTGGATGCGGCGGAGTCAAGATAGACCGTATCGGGCGAGTATTTGAAGAAAGGGAAATCCTCTCTTGGATTTTGCGTTATTGCGAGTGGCATAGTCTGAACAATGGAGTTTGCATGAATTATATCTTCTGGATTTTTGAAACGACAAGTTTCTCGATGCGGTCTATTTCTTGATCGTTCGAGAGGAGCCTCATCTTCGAAAAAAATTCGTTGACTTCTCCGATTGCAACGAGTTTTTTTGAAGAGGATTCCGGAATCCCTCTCGATCGCATCGAGAAGATAGTATCAGGATCTGGCATTCCCGTTGCGGAAGCATGTCGCGCCGAGACGTCTTCGGCGAGTATTTCGAGAGATGGCTTCGACATGGATCGCGCGTGTTCGGAGAGGAGAATGGTCCGATGCGTTTGCGACGCGTTTGAATTTTGAGCGTTTTCTTCAATACGAACGAGACCGTTTGTGTGGAGCAAGGAGTGTCCAGTTAGAATGGCGAGAACGGTTGCGGATGAATTAGAGGTTTGTTTCCGATGCAGTTGCGTGAGTGAGAAGTCGAAAGACTCTCGGTCTGTTCCGATAAAGAGCGCAAATACATGCGTTTCTGCTTTGATCCGGTCGAGCGATATCTCGAAATTTCCGGACCGATTCATAAAAAAGAGCACCCTTGGTTTGATGCGAAGAGAGATCTTCTCTATTTGGATTTTGCTGAAATCGTGGAATTCCATAGACAGAGGACGAAAAGAGATTGATTACCCGATTTTCTTTGTCATCTCATATCGGATGAGTCGATTCAACTCTATGGAGTATTCGAGGGGAATCTCTCTTGAAATCGGTTCTATGAAACCGTTCACAATGAGTCCCTCCGCGTCTTCGCGACCAATGCCTCTTGAGCAGAGTGAGAAGAGTCTTTCCTCGCCTATTCTTTCGACGGTCGCCTCATGTTCGACGGTTGCGTCTTGGCGCTCGACGGTCATTGTTGGGAACGTGTCGCTCTCTGAGCGGTTTCCAAACATCATAGCGTCGCAGGTAACCTTGGTCTTTGAGTTTCGAGCATGCTTCGCTACATGGATGAGGCCTCGGTAGACGGTTTTTCCTCCGTTTTTGGAAATAGATCGCGAAAAAATTCGAGAAGAAGTTCGCGGGGCGAGGTGATACATCTTTGCTCCGGCATCTTGGGTTTGACCGGAACCAGCGACGGCTATTGAAAGCATATCTCCGTGCGCTCCTTCGCCGACGAGGTATACAGAAGGATATTTCATCGTGACTTTGCTGCCGATATTGCAGTCCACCCATTCCATGACGCCTCCGGCTTCGGCTCTGGCACGCTTTGTGACGAGATTGTAGATATTATTGCTCCAATTCTGGACGGTGGTGTACCTGACTCTCGCGTTTTTTCCGACGAACACCTCGACAACAGCCGCATGGAGAGAGTCTGTCGAATAGCGAGGTGCCGTACATCCTTCAGTGTAGTGTACGAAACTTCCTTCGTCCGCAATGATAAGCGTTCTTTCGAATTGGCCGAATCGTTCCGCGTTGATGCGAAAATAGGCCTGAAGAGGAAGAGAGACCCGAACGCCTTTTGGCACGTACACGAAAGATCCTCCAGACCAAACGGAGGAATTGAGCGCTGCAAATATATTGTCATGCGGTGGCACAAGCGTTCCGAAGTATTTTTTTACAATATCCGGATATTTCCGCACCGCCGTATCCATGTCGCAAAAAATGACCCCTTGTCGTTCGAGCTCTCTGTTGATGCTCTCGTAAACAACTTCTGATTCGTATTGCGCCGAGACGCCGGAGAGAAGTTTCTTCTCTGCTTCTGGAACGCCTATTCTGTCATAAGTCTCTTTGATTTCGCTCGGCAAGTCCTCCCATGAGGTTGCCTGGCGATCGGTTGCCCGAAGGTAATAAGTTATGGAATCAAAATCAATTGACGAGAGATCTGGTCCCCATGCGGGCAACTTCTTCCTTTTGAAAAGGCTAAAGCTTCTTATGCGGAATTTGAACATCCAGTCTGGCTCGTTTTTAATGCGGGAAATTTCTTCCACGATAGTTCGCTTGAGACCTTTGCCCGTCTTGCGCGAGAGAACTTCCGGCATCGAAAAACCGTATCTTTCATCGACGCCAAGGTCCGAATATTCATCTTGTTTCAGAGGATTTTTCATGGTTTCGGTGGTATTTCGCTTTCATTCTCCGAAACGGCACCGAACCCGTCTTCATTTAGAATGCGGTGGGCTAAGTTTCCTGTTTCAATTCGTTCGATTGAGCCATCTTTCATGACAACAGTCTGATCAGGCGAGGTTGTCCCGAGAAGTGCAGTCGAATGAGTGATGAACACCAGTGTTTGCTCTGGAGACCGATGATTTCTGATGAAAGAACCGATAATCTTTACCGCATCAACGTCAACGCCAGTGTCGATTTCATCGAAAAAGGCTATTTTCGGAGCAAATATCGCCCAAAGAAGCGCTTCGAATTTCTTTTTTTCGCCACCGGAGAATCCATCATGAATTCCGCGGAAACGAAGCGACTCCGAAATGCCAAGCTCATTTGAAAACGATGCGATCCTATTTTTTAATCGGAGCGGATCTTCATCGGGAAGAGCGGCTTTTGCGAAAGAGAAAACCGATATCCCGGCAAGCGCTGGCGGATTTTGAAATGAGAGAAAGATTCCGAGGCGAGCCCGCTTCTCCGGCGTGAGAGAAACGATGGAGTTTCCCTCGAAGAGAATGTCGGATTCTGGAGACGGCACAATATCCGGTCGACCCATGATCGCGCTTGCGAGCGTCGACTTTCCGGAGCCATTTGGTCCGAGTATGGCATAGACTTTCCCTTGCTCGAAAGAGAGGGAGATGTTTCTGAGGATTTTCTTTCCTTCTATTGCGGCTGAGAAGTGATTGATATCGAGCATAGAAAAATATATGGGAACGAAGCGTTACATCAGTTGGCACGTTTACAGTTCGACCTGAGGTTTTCGGCTGAGACTTCTTTGATATTCGGCGAACGCGGTATGAGATCGGCGAGCGTGATGCCGGAGAGTTTTTCTTCTATCGCTTGTTCTATTTCTTTCCAGATACTTTTCGTCTGACAGTGCGTAACGATAGGGCAGGGCGCTATCGCTCCCGAGAGAATAGCTCGATCCGGTGTTTTAAATCCGCCATCGAGCGCCTCTATCACATCCCATGAAGCTATGCTTTCGGCGGACCGAGCGAGTCTGTATCCGCCGCCCATTCCTTTTCTTGACTCAACAAAACCGGAGCTTTTCAGGCATTGGAGAACCTTGTGGAGATAATTCTCGGGAAGATTCTCAGCTTCAGCGAGATCGCGGGATGATCGGCCGCTCTTTGTTTGCGCGAGCGCGGCGAGCGCTCGGAATCCATAGTAGGCCTTTTTGGATACTTTCATAAATAGGACTAAAAATGTCCTATTTATGAATTTAGTGTATTCCCGGAAGAATGTCAAGATTACGGCTTATTAAAAGCTTATACCTCTTTTTCTTGAGTGCATTCGTTATTAATGGTGACCCACGATAGCCGTAGACTATGCGGTGCTTGCAGTCCAACTATTTAGCGATAAAAAAGATATAAATGTCTGACATTCATCTATTGTAGACAATGAATATGGTTTTTCGTGAGGAAATTTACTTTGTTTTTAGCTTGATTATTCTACAATCTTGACAAATACTGGATATTGAAAATGTCCATATATTGTGTTATAACAAAATGGTGTCCAAAAAATGAGAAGGGGAATAGAGATGAGCCTCAGCGTTTGCAATTCTTTCGTGATTACCGGTCAGCCTCCTTCTCCTTCCGGGACGACATCCCGCGCATTTGGGAGAACTTTCTTTGCCAGCGCCGATGGAAGAGAGCTAGTGGTAATGGTATCGGCGGAGCTCAATCCCAAAGGTTTCCGCCTCGTTTTCGACCGTTGGGATGACAAGAAATATGGGCAAAGAACTTCATTGGATGAGTGCTCCATCCCGAAATGCATGCGTCCTTGGATGAGAGTTTGCGCGAATCTTTGGGAGGAGTTCCTCCGGGACAGTTCTTTTATCAGGGACATGATTGCGAGGGATGGCAAAGATCTTGAAGAGGTTGCAATGGGGCTGATGAGAAAAGCGTTTCTTTCGGAAGGCGAAAGATGGGAATTAGCATGCGTGCCGGAACAAGAATTTCCAGTTGCCTTCCTGTTTGGAATTCTGAGCGATTCGAAGCTCCTAAGAGTTATTCTCCAAGAGGTGGAAGCTCTTGAACAAGTGAGGCGAACTGTGCGAGACGCAATGCAAACGTATTTCCGAAATGTGGAGGCATTGCCGCCGGTGGCAAATTCGGCTCGTGCAACGACATAGCCGAATCGAGAAATAGAAAAGAAAAATAGAGAAAAACAACAACAAAATGAGAAAGTCGCCCGATCAAGAATATGTGGCGACTTTTCTTTTTCCTGAAACACCTCTATACTCGCTGGGATATGAAACAGCCATTTTGGCAAGAGCTTCCGAAACCATTTTTTGCGCTTGCGCCCATGGCGGGCGTAACGGATACCGTATTTCGCCAGGTTATTGCCCGACGCGCAAAGCCGAATGTTTTCTGGACGGAGTTCGTCTCGTGCGACGGCCTTTGTTCGACCGGTCGAGACGCGGTATTGAGAGATTTGACCTTTTCAGAAATCGAGCGGCCGATCGTGGCGCAGATATTCGGCGCGACTCCGAGAAATTTCTTCGAGACGGCGCGACTTGTCGATTCGCTCGGCTTCGATGGCGTCGATATAAATATGGGATGCCCGGAGAAAAATATCCAAAAGCAGGGCGCATGCGCGGCGCTTATGAGGAATATCCCGCTTGCGCTGGAAATTATCTCAGCAACAAAAGAAGGTGCTGGAAATATGCCGGTAAGCGTGAAAACTCGAATCGGATACAATGCGGTGGAAATCGACTCCTGGATTCCAACCTTGATCGGGGCCGGCATTGATGCGCTTACTGTTCATCTTCGCACGAAGAAGGAAATGTCTGATGTTCCAGCGCACTGGGAGTACTTTCCAAAAATCGTCGAGATGGCTCATGGGGCTGCTACGGTTGTAATCGGAAATGGAGATGTAAAAGATCTCCGCGATGCAAAAAGAAAAGCTGGGGATTCCGGAGCCGACGGCATCATGTTGGGGCACGCGATATTTGGAAATCCGTGGCTCTTTGATTCGATCGGGAAGATTCCAACAAAGGAGGAAAAACTCGAAGCATTCGTCGAGCATGCCGGACTCTATGAGTCAACATGGGGGAATACGAAACCATTTGATCTTCTCAAAAAACATTGCAAAGCGTATGTTTCCGGATTTGTTGGTGCATCACAACTTCGCGCAAAACTCATGGAGTGTCGCGACGTATTCGAGATTCGGGAAATCGTTGAGGGATTCTTGGGAAAGAAGTTGGAGAGACGTGTGATATAAATATGGCAGGAAAGACTCAGTCAATCGCCGTACTTGTTTCTGGCGGAGTGGACAGCTCCGTCTCTTTGGCACTTTTGAAGCAGGCCGGGTACGATGTCCATGCATTCTACTTGAAAATTTGGCTCGAAGACGAAGTCTCGTTTCTGGGCGAGTGTCCTTGGGAGGAAGATTTGCGATATGTGCGTGAGGTATGCGATTTGCTCGCTGTGCCTCTTGAAGTGATCCCGCTTCAGAAAGAATACTGGGCACGCGTGGTGTCATACGTAATCAGTGAAACCCGATCAGGGCGAACGCCGAATCCCGATATGCTCTGCAATGCCCGCGTAAAATTCGGGGCTTTTTTTGACTGCGTTTCGCGAAGGAATTTTGACTGGATTGCAACCGGACACTATGCGCAAGCGAAGACGATTCGGGGTAGAACAAAATTGCTCCGATCAGCGGATCTGGTAAAAGATCAGACCTATTTCCTTTCCCAGCTTTCGCAAAACCAAGTATCCCGAGCTTTGTTTCCGATCGGATCATATCGGAAGGAAGATATTCGGAGACTTGCTCGGGAATTCGCTCTCCCAAATGCGGATCGCAAAGATAGCCAAGGAATTTGCTTTCTTGGGAAAATCCGTTTCGACACGTTTCTTGAACAATATCTCGGGAAAAAGCCGGGAGATATTATCGAATATGAAACTGGGAAGAAACTCGGGCAACACGACGGATTTTGGTATTTCACCATCGGCCAGCGAAAAGGAATTAAACTTTCCGGCGGTCCGTGGTTTGTCGTTGCAAAAGATACCGGGAAAAATATCGTATTCGTTTCAAATGCGTGGCGCGGCGAAGAGGGCGCGCGCGATACTTTTTTTGTGCGAAATGTCAATTGGATTTCTGGAGTCACGCCTCGGAAACGGAAAATTTCCGTAAAAATTCGCCACGGGGAACATGCATACGAATGTAGACTTCGGAGAACGAGAGGAGATACCCCTAAGGAACGGTGGAAAGTACGCATTGACCGGAAGGACGCGGGAATTGCTCCGGGACAATTTGCCGTATTTTACGATGAAGAAGAATGTCTTGGCGGAGGAGTGATCGAGTGATGTCTCCGTCTATTTGATTAGAGAAAACAAAATACCGCCGTCTGCAGACGGCGGTATTTTCGAATAAGGGGTCAGGAGTATCAAAAACGAAACACTTCGAGAGATTCCTATGCTGCGGCATCTTCTTCGGCGGTCTCTTCTCTTTATGCTCCCGTTTTTTCAGCATGAGATTGCTCGGCGCCCTGAGGATAATCGTACCGCATGAGACGGTTGTTTTCCGCATCAAGAAAGATTACTCGATTTCTGTCTCCGGACATCTCGGGTATTTCTACGTTGAGCCCCCATTGCTTTCTTAGGCTCTCTTGGGCCGTGTCGTTTTTTCCCTTTGCGACATAGAGGCCCGCATCGGCGATACCGATCTGCTTCTCGAAATCTTCTCCGTATGGTGCAACTCCGATGCTGAGAGTGGCATTGAATGTTCCGCTAGGATCTGCTTCAGAGTCGCTTTGAGGAGAAGTTCTGTCAGCAAAAACTCCGTCCTTTCTGATTTTGGTTTCCTCTACTCTTCTCCGGATTCTTTCTGCGACGGCAAGTGCGGTTCCCATGTCTCCCGTCACGACAACGACAAATTCTTCGCCTCCCCATCTTGCCACGAGATCCTCCGGCCGGACGCATGTCTCGATGGCTCGAGCCACCTCTCGGAGCGCAGCGTCGCCGACAGTATGTCCGAGAGTATCATTTACACGCTTGAAATGATCTATGTCGATCAATAAGAGAGAGTAGTACGGCGGATTGCTCTCGGCGCTTTCGGAGTATTTGGCTCTCTTGATTTGACTCTGCATTTTCTTGATCGATTCCATGAGAGCCCTCCTATTTGCGAGTCCAGTGAGAGGGTCTTTCATCGCTAAATTTTCCAGCTTTTCGCTTTCTAGCGTCTTTTTCGTTAGCTGGTGAAGGGATGCATCCATAGCTTTTCCAGAGAGTCCCTCACTCTCGTATATTTCGGCCACTTCCCGGTTGGTTGCCTCGGGATATTGCTGTTGAAGATTCTCTCGTGAGATACCTTCCTCTGTCGCGTATGTTTGGACGTATTCTGCAGGTGTAATGCCGGATTTTTCCGCTTCAGCTGCCACTTTCTTTCCGAACTCTTCTCGTTTTCTTTCGATTTCTTTTTGTTGCTCGCTTGGCACGTCTCCATCTGGTTTCAATTGTGGGAAAAGTTCAAGTTGCTCCATAAATGCCGTCACATAAGAATTGTCCCCCGATGGTTTATACATTTCCCACTGATACACGTATAATAAGGGAATCTCCGAAATTCGGAAAGCTTATGCCAAAAAACCAGATCGATCGTAAAAATTTTCCATTTTTTGAATCTCGCATATCCGATTTCTTTCAAAAAGCAGGGAGAGTTCAATTGCCCTGGAGACGTCGGGATGTGTCCGCGTATGAAGTATGGGTATCGGAGATAATGTTGCAGCAAACACAGGTGTTCCGCGTTATCCCGTTCTACGAGAAATTTCTGCTTCGATTTCCGACGGTTCAGAGTCTTTCTGTCGCGTCGTGGGAAGAATTCCTGCCATATTATGCCGGACTTGGCTATTATGCGCGCGGACGGAACATGCTCCAAACGGCGAAGGTTATAGTCGGGGAGTTTGGTGGGAAATTTCCGAACAATGTCGGGATATTGCGGAAACTCCCCGGTATTGGTCCTTATACTGCAGCAGCAATCGCGAGTTTTGCTTTCGGACAGGACGTTCTTTCGTGGGATACGAATCTTCGACGAGTCGCGGGAAGATTCTTTCTCGGGACGAAACATATCACCGGAAACGAACAGAAGCTCTTTCCGCTGCGTGGAAATGCTGCGACAGGGAATCCGTTCTCCGTTCGGGCTCGCGAATTTAACGCAGCTCTCATGGATTTCGGTAGCGCAATATGCCTTGCGAAACCAAAATGCGCCGCATGCCCACTTGTTGAACGATGCAAATATTTCAAGGAAAACGGCCGAGGAGAGATGACGACTCGCGGAGAAACTTCGACGGTTCGGAAGAGCAGCGATGGACGGTTATCATTTGGGAAGTATCCGGCACTTGTCGTACTGCATGAGAATCATAGAAAATATTTTTCCTCGCTGGAGAAGACTTATTTCCCATTCCAAATAGAGAAAGCTTATGCAACAAGGGACGGTATCAAGAAATGGTTCTCCTCGAATTTCGGTCTTTCTGTTTCGGTCCGTCCTCCGTCTAGGAAAATTCATTTCAGAAAAAGTCGAGACGTATTCCTCGTAACGAATGTCCAGATTCTCTCCGGTTCGCATTCATTTCGTTTTTTTTCCAGAGATGAGGCAATAGGAATCGGAATTCCGATTCCAGCAATCAGAAAAAAGAGAAAATAATTGCGAGACAAATCTTGTTGACGATTCCTTGGTAGGGTATAATGAAGAGCGAAGCCGTAATACTTTTTTGAATGCGTATGACGGATACCGCAAAGGACCGGGATTTCGTAGAGCATGTGGTGAAACTCTTGGTAGATCACCCCGAAGACGTAAAAGTGGAGCGAAAAATAGATGAGATGGGCGTACTTATTACGCTTGACGTGAATCCCGAAGACATGGGCATGGTAATCGGGAGGGAGGGAGTGACGGCAAAAGCACTGAGAACGCTTCTCCGCGTGATCGGCGCGCGAAATAACGCTCGAGTAAATCTGAAAATCAATGAGCCGGTCGGCTCAACGCGCGGATCGATCCGAGAGAGCGCGTCTCGATCGGAGAATGCCTCGACTGTGCCGGAGAAAAGAAGCCTCGATGAAGTCATGGATGATATCCGTATCTGAATTTTCGTTCATCCTTGCAAGAAGAAAATGCCGCCCCGAGTTCTCGATGCGGCATTTTGTTTTTGATCGCGGGCAACTCAATTTGTTTGATAGCAAGATTGAAGAATCATTTGCCATTGATCTTTCCCGCTTTTTTCTGTACGGTAAGAGCAATTCAAGCCCCGCGTCCTTGTCCTTCTAGCAGGTTTTCTTATTAGGGAGCATAGAAACCGTATGGATCAACAGTTTGTAAGAAATTTCTGCATTATCGCGCATATTGATCACGGGAAGTCGACGCTTGCCGATCGTCTTCTTGAAACGACAGGGACCGTTGAAAAACGGAAGATGAAAGAGCAGCTTCTCGATCAGATGGATCTCGAGCGGGAACGCGGCATAACCATAAAGCTTCAGCCCGTTCGAATGGAGTATTCATATCAGGGTCCCGGATCGCCGACCGGTCGTTATACGCTGAATCTTATCGACACGCCGGGACATGTCGACTTCCACTACGAAGTCTCGAGATCGCTCGCGGCGGTCGAAGGTGCCATATTGCTCGTTGATGCAACAAAGGGAGTCCAGGCTCAGACGCTTGCAAATCTCTACCTCGCCGTCGAAGAAGGCCTCGAGATCATTCCAGTCGTGAATAAAGTCGATTTGCCGGCAGCCAATGTAGAGAAAACCAAAAATGAAATCCGGCATATTCTCGGATGTCGAGATGATGAAATACTTCTCGCTTCCGGGAAAACAGGCGTTGGGGTTCCGGACATTCTCCGCGCTATCGTTGAAAGAGTCCCGTTTCCGAAAGGTGATCCGAGAGGGGCGCTTCGAGCTCTTATATTTGATTCAGTGTACGACATATACAAGGGTGTCGTCGCTTATGTCCGAGTAGTGGATGGCTGCGTCCACCGAGAGAGCTCTCTTCATATGATGGCAACAAATGGAGAAAGCCTTGCTGTTGAGACCGGGGTTATGAAACCAGAGCTTGTCGCCGTTCCGGAACTTTCTGCTGGAGATATCGGGTATATCGCAACGGGACTCAAGGATGTTTCTTTCTGCCGAGTCGGCGACACGATCACTCTTTCCGCCAACAAGGAAGATTCCTATGCAGAGGCGCTGCCCGGATATCAAGAGGTGAAGCCGATGGTGTATGCGAGTCTCTATCCAGTCGACGGGGATGAATACACCCTCATGAGGGATGCTCTCGACAAGCTGAAGCTAAACGACGCTGCTTTCGTTTTCGAGCCGGAGAGCAATATCGCGCTTGGTCGCGGGTTCCGCTGCGGATTTCTCGGGCTTCTTCATTTGGAGATTATTCAAGCTCGGCTTGAACGCGAATTCGAAATTGTCCCCACAATTACGACGCCGTCCGTTGTCTACGAACTTGAACTTCGCGGCGCAACTGAACGCATGATACTGTATTCGCCATCCGACATGCCGGACCCGGCTTCGATAGAGGCTATCTATGAGCCGTATGTCGACCTTAAGATTGTCGCTCCATCGTCGTTTCTCGGGTCAATTCTCGATCTTGCGTCGTCAATACGAACGGAGTACAAAAATACGGAATATCTTGATGAAGAGCGAGTGCTCCTTTCGTTTGACGCTCCCCTTATGGATGTCATCGTGAATTTCCATGATCGTTTGAAAAGCGTATCATCTGGGTTTGCATCGATGAACTATGAGCCGATCGGGTATCGTCTCTCGGATGTCGTGCGGCTTGATATTCTCGTCGCAAATGAACGAGTAGACGCCTTCTCACGCATGGTCCCGAAAAACCGGGCTTTCTCGGAGGGGAAGTCGACTGTGGAAAAACTGAAGGCGGTTATCCCGCGCCACAATTTTGCAATTGCCCTCCAGGCGGCTGTCGGCGGAAAAGTCCTCGCGCGCGAGACTATCTCAGCATTCCGCAAAGATGTAACGGCAAAGCTCTACGGCGGCGATGTGACGAGGAAGCGGAAACTTCTCGAGAAACAAAAAAAGGGGAAGAAGAAAATGCGGGCCATCGGCGGCGTGTCAATTCCGCCGAAAGCGTTTTTGGAAGTGTTGCGAAAGGGGGAGGGGTAGGCATATTTCTTTCATCAACCCGCTGTTTTGTTTGAGGAGAAGTGATCATGGCCAAGTCTACTCAAGGGCAAGTATCTGAGTTCCTTACCCAAGTTAAGAGAAAGTCGATTATGAGGCGGGCAAAATCCCCCCTCTACCGTCTTGGAAGATTTGTCTTACCGGAAGAATGGAGGCAAAAAAAAGAGGAATGTCTCCGGAAATGGAAGGAGGCAAAAGAAAAACTCCTGTTTCCAGAAAGACGCCTTCCTTGGCATCTCAGACTCATTGGGAGATGGATAAAACCCCATTAAGCGAATGTGCCGGGGAGAAATCAAAAACGTCGATCCGTCGGCGTTTTTTCATCCTTTTTTCTTTCTCGGAGATGTGCTATTCTCTCGGGTAGACGAGGTGTAATTCGTGTGTTTCGTTGAATTCTATGCTGCACGAAGAACGGGGGAAATTGAATGAGAAGACGCTTGACATGAAGCGGGCTATTGATTCGCTTCGGGAGGAGCTCGAGGCGATTGATTGGTATAATCAACGCTCCGAAGCTGCTGCCGATCCGGAGCTTCGGGGTATCCTTGAGCACAATCGCGATGAGGAGAAAGAACATGCGGCGATGCTGCTTGCCTGGATCGGAAAACACGACAGCGTATTCTCAAGCGAGCTTTCCGAATTTCTCGGGAGCGAAGGAAAAGGACGTGATATTCTCAGAAAAGCGCATTGAATTGTCTGCGAAGTTTATTCTTGTGGGATCCAATTATAATTTCTTTTAGTTCTATGGCTACCGTTTTTACTGATGACAATTTCGAGAATGAGGTTCTGAAAAGCGAAGTGCCAGTCCTTGTTGATTTCTGGGCCGAATGGTGCGGTCCGTGCCAGATGATGACTCCGGTTATTGACGAGCTTGCAGAAGAAATGAAGGGTTCGGCAAAAATCGGAAAACTCGACGTCGATGGGAATCCGAAAATGGCCTCCGAATACGGCATTATGTCCATTCCAAGTTTGAAGATTTTCAAAGGGGGAAAGGTGGTGAGAGAATTCATGGGAGTACAAAGGAAAGAATCCCTCAAGGAAGAACTCATGAAGGCGTAGGAAAATATCGACTCTATAGCGACTCAATTGAAAACAAAAGAAACTGTATGCGCATACACAAAAAGAGCGTTCCGTTCGAGAGTCGAACACAGATAGATTTTATCGACATAACTGATCAGATCCGAGAGGCTGTGAAAGAATCCGGGATACGCCAGGGACAAGCAGTTATCTTCGTTCCGCACACTACAATGGGCGTTGTGATCAATCACAATGAACCACTGCTTCTTCAAGATTTCATGCGCGTACTCTATAAAGTAGCGCCGGTTGACGACCATTACTCGCACGATCTTTTTGAAATCCGCAAGGAGCGGCCGACGGATGGACGGAGCAACGGGCACTCGCATTGCAAAGCGCTTCTCATCGGATCAAGCGAAACGCTTCTTGTTGAGCGTGGAGACTTGGTTCTTTCTCCGCTTCAAAGTATTTTCGCCGTTGATTTCGATGGTGCGCGAAAGCGCGATGTCATCGTTCAGATAATGGGGATATAAAGAACCTTCCACCGTTATGCGCCGCCGAAATCCTGCTCACCCGAGGTACGCCCAATGGATCGC